>JAICUO010000463.1 GCA_025935815.1 Streptosporangiaceae bacterium | reverse complement strand
ATGCTCACCGGGAACCGCCACGATGGGATTACCGGTCACCGGCCAGCCGCCGATCCAGGTCAGCGGCCGGATCTGCAGCCACGCGTCGCCCGCGGAGTACGCGTCGTAGTAGTGGTAGACGAGCCAGTCCTGGCCGCCGCGGGTGCTGAAGACGAACGGTGACCCGGGGCCGATCATGCCGGCGTCGGTGCCCTGGACCTCCATGCCGCCGCCGCTGAGCATGCCGGTTCCCTCGGCGTCGGTGTACGGCCCGGTGACGCTGACCGAGCGGCCGACCTGGATGTGGTAGGTGCTGCTGATGCCGCGGCAGCAGTAATCGATGGCGACGAACAGGTAGTAGTAGCCGTCGTGGTAGACGATGCCAGCCCCCTCCTCCGGGTCGGGGAAGGGCTTGGCCGCGATGGAGTTGACGATCGGCGTGGACGTGGCGGGCTTGCCGGTGGCGGGGTCCAGGCTGATCAGCTTGATTCCGCTCCAGAACGACCCGAGGACCAGGTACTTCGACCCTCCTCCGCCGGTGACCAGCGACGGGTCGATCGCGTTGAAGTTGTCCGACGACGAAGTGCGGAACACCAGCCCGTCATCGGTCCAGTGGTAGCGCGGGCTGCGCGGGTTCAGGGTTGGGGTGGTGGCCAGGCCGATCAGCGAGTTGTTGGAGCCAAAGCTCGACCCGGCGTAATACAGGTGCCACAAGCCGTTGTAAAACGAGATGTCGGGTGCCCAGAGGTTGGGGATGTTGCCGAGCGCGTCGGTGATCCAGGCGGGCTTGTCGGCGAAGACCGTTCCGGCGTACGTCCAGTCGCGCAGGTTGCGCGAGGTGCGGACCTGGATGTTCCCATTGCCGATGACCCCCGGCGGGTCCCCGGTCGAGAAGACGTAGTAGGTGCCGCCTTCCAAGGCCATCGCCGGGTCGTGAACGAAGAGGTACTGGCTGGCCGAGGTGGCCGGCTGCGCGGCTTGCGCGGCGCGGGCCGGCGACGCGCCGTTCGCGGTGGCGGCGAGCGCTCCGGCCGTGCCGCCGGCTAGCAGGGCCGCCACGCTCAGGATGAGCACGGCGAGCCGCGCGGGCCGGTTCCGCCATTGGCGGCAGGCGAATGCGGTGAATGGCATGTTTCCTCCTGGTGTGCGCTGGCGCCGCGATCATCCGGGCATCTGCGGAACGGCCACGCTGGTGTCGGGATCGAAGAAGTGCATGCGCCCGGTATCGACGCGGAAGGTGACCTGCTGCCCGCGGCGGACCGCCGAGCGCGAGTTGATCTGGGCGACGCCGTTGTGCGTCGCCCCGGCGAGCATCCCGGCCTCGGCATCGCCGGCGGCCGCCACGAGCATGCTCGCCCCCGCCGCCGTGGCGTCGATCGCGAAGAACACGTGCGCCTCATCGCCGAGCTCCTCAACGACGCGGACGTCGGCGACGAGCGTCGCCATGCCCGCCTGGCCTGCCCCGGCGCCGCCGACGAGCTCGAGGTGCTCGGGCCGGATCCCGGCTATCACCGTCCGCCCGCGATAGGGCGCCAGTAGCGTCCGCGCCGGGCCGAGGCTGAGCCGCTGGGATCCGAGCAGGAGCTCATCGTCGGTCACGGTCGCCTCGTAGAGGTTCATTTCCGGGGAGCCGATGAACTCGGCGACGAACAAGTTCGCCGGGCGGTCGTACAACTCGCGGGGCGTCGCGTACTGCTGGAGCTCGCCGTCGTGCAGCACGGCCACCCGGTCGCCCATCGTCATCGCCTCGACCTGGTCGTGGGTGACGTACAGCGTCGCCGCGCCGATCGCCTTGTGCACGCGCAGCACCTCAGAGCGCATCCGCACGCGCAGCTTGGCGTCCAGGTTGGACAGCGGCTCGTCCATCAAGAACACCGACGGCTCGCGGACGATCGCCCGGCCCATCGCGACCCGCTGCCGCTGGCCGCCGCTCAGCTGTCCTGGCTTGCGGCCAAGCAGGTCGATGAGGCCCAGCGCGGCCGCCGCCGAGCGGACGCGGCGCTCTCGGTCCGGCTTCGGCACCTTCTTGTTGATGAGCGCGAACCCGATGTTCTCGGCCACGGTCAGGTGCGGGTAAAGCGCGTAGTTCTGGAAGACCATCGCGACGTCGCGCTGCCGCGGCGAGACGTCGTTGACGACCAGGTCGCCGAACCTGACCGTGCCGCTGGTGATCGACTCCAGCCCGGCGACCATGCGCAGCGTGGTCGTCTTGCCGCACCCGGACGGGCCGACGAGGACGACGAACTCGCCGTCCCTGACTTCCAGGTCAAGCCCGGCTAGGGCGCTGACCCCTGATGAGTAGACCTTAGAGAGCTTCTCCATCGAGATAGCAGACATACGCTTGTGCCTTTGCCTTGGTCCGCGACTGCGTTAGCTGGCGACACTGTCAGTTGGCGACACTGCCGAGCAGCAGGCCGCCTCGCCAGTACCGTTGCAGGAGCGCGAAGAGCGCGATCATGGGGACGATCGTCACCAGCCCGCCCAGCACGAGCAGCGGGTACAGGTTGGCGTCGCCCGAGTTCCCGGCGTGCTGCGACCACAGCCCCATCCCGACCGTCACCGGGAACAGCTGGTTGTTGCTGAAGATGATCAGCGGCAGGATGTAGTTGTTCCAGGTGCCCGCGACCGACAGCAGCAGCACGGTCATGAGGCCGGGGACCATGAGCGGCAGCGCGATCCGAAGGAAGATCCGCAGTTCGGAGGCTCCGTCGATGCGGGCGGCGTCGATGAGCTCGCGCGGGATGGACAGCTCCACGTAGGTGCGCATCAGGTACAGCCCGACCGGGACGACCATGGATGGCAGGATCATGCCCCAGACCGAGTTGATGAGGTGCACCTTCGCGTAGGCCAGGTAGAGCGGCACGGCCACCAGCGTGATCGGGACGAGCAGCCCGGCGATGATGATGGCGAAGAACACCTTCGAGCCGCGGAACTCAAACCTGGCGAAGCCGTAGCCGCCGAGGACGGCGAGCACCGTCGCGCCGATGCCGCCGGACAGCGAGTACAGGACGGTGTTGAGGAACCAGTTGGCATAGGTCCCGTCCCCGTCGATGTCGCGGAAGAGGTTCGCGAACGTGTGGAAGAACTCGAACGGCGAGGCGAACCAGAAGCCGAACGATCCGAAGATGTTCGACTGGGTCTTGGTGGAGTTGATGATGACCCAGGCCACCGGGGCCAAGGTGAACAATGCGAACAGCACGCAGCACGTCGTGAGCGCGGTGACGGTCCCGCGTTTGAGCCCGTAGAGCTCGACGGGAATGGCGGCGTCCCGCTCGGCGAGCCGCTCGCGGCGCCTGCGCTCGCGCCGCGTTTCGGCGCTTATCGATGCCCCGCTCACTGCTGCCCCCTTCGCCGTCCGCGGAACCCTAGTGAGGCGACCGAGATCGCGACGACGATGACCGCCAGGACCACTGCCATCGCCGCGCCGAGTTGGTACTGGCCGTTGGAGATGGCCGTGCTGTAGATGTCGATGACCGGGGTCCAGGTATTGGTGACCACTCCGGCCTGGTAGTTGTTCAGGATCGTCGGCTCGATGAAGAGCTGCATGGCGCCGATCGTGTTGATGAACACGAGCATGATGATCGCCGGGCGCACCATCGGCAGCTTGATCCGCACGATGATCCGCCACAACGGCGTGTCGTCGAGGATCGCGGCCTCGATGACGTCGCGCGGCACCGACTTCAGCGCCGTGTACAAGATGATGCAGTTGTAGCCCGTCCACTCCCAGATCGCGATGATGATGATGGACGGGATCATCAGGTTCCCGGACAGCCAGTTGAAATTGTGGAAGCCGACCGCGTTCATGAGGTGGTTGAACGGCCCGTAGGCGGGGTCGAGCAGGAACCCCCACATCACCGAGGAGACCACGATCGGAACCGCGAACGGGATGAAGTAAATGGCGCGGAACAGCGGCCCCCACCGCGCGACGCCGAGGTCGAAGATGGTGGCGAAGAAGAAGGCGATCGCGAGCATCACCGGGATCTGGATCCCGCCGAAGATGATGACCCGGATGACCCCGCCCCAGAAATCCCCGGACTGCAGGACGGCCGAGTAGTTGGCAAAGCCGCTGAAGCTCGTCCCGCCGATGAGCTTGGTGGTGTAGAGGCTCTGGTAGACGGCGTAGCCCAGCGGCGCGATCATGATGAGCGTGAAAATGATCATGAACGGCGTCACGAAGGCCAGCCCGGCCCGGCCTTGTCGTCGTGCGTAGGCAGAGCGCCTGCGGCGTTTGCGCGGCGTGCTCGGCCGGGTGACCACCCGGGCCGCGGGCCGCAGTGCCGTTTCGCTCACTGTGTCCCCCGCTTTCTCATTGACTGTCCCTTCTTGTCCCGGTGGGCGGCGGCCGCCCACCGGGACGATTCGGCTACTCGGTGTCCCTAGGGACTCAGGTGGTGACGTTGAAGCCCTGGGACTTCGCGTAGGCGGTCTCTTGCTGCTGGAAGGCCGTGAAGGCCCGCATCAGCGTCTGCTTGCCGTTAACCACGGCGCCGAAGGTCGTCGCGCCCTGGGTGAGCACCTGGGTCATGAACGGCGGCCACGTGGTCAGCGGGATGCTCAGCGCGCCGGCGGAGAACACCTGGTTAGGCTGCGAGGTCCCGGAGATCGGGTACGTGAGTGCCTTGAACGACGAGGACTGCAGCGTCGGAAGGTAGGTCGGGAACAGCGAGGACGGCGGGGTCTTGACGATGCTCCAGGACTGGTCGGTAGCGGTAAGCCACTCGGAGAACTCCGCTGCCTGCGCCGGGTGCTTGGACTGGGAGAAGACCGGGTAGGTGGAACCGCCCCAGTCCGTGCCCACCTTCCCGCCCGCGGTCCACTGCGGAAGGGCCGCCGCGCGCCATTGCCCCACCGAGTGCTTCACGTTGGGCGCGAAGTACGACGGTGCCCAGGCCGAGTAGATGGCCCCGCCCAGGGTGCCGGTGTCCAGCTCGGTGCTCTCCTGGGGGCTGAGGTCGGCGATCGCGGAAACCGCGTGCTCATCAAGGAGCTTTTGCCAGTATGCGGCGAACTTCTGCTGGGCCGGGCCGGCCCAGTTGATCGTGAGGTTCGCGCCGCCGGTGTACTGGAACGGCCAGGCTCCGGCCTGGGCCATCATGTCCATGAGCCACTGCGGGTCGTTGGCCGGGAAGTTGATGAGGTATGCCTTGGGATTCTGGCTGTGCAGCTTGACCGCGTCGGCGGCGAACTCATCCCAGGTGGCCGGCGGAGTGATCTTGTACTTGGCGAGTGTCTGCTGGTTGTAGTAGAAGCCCATCGGGCCGAAGTCGCTGGGCATCGCGTAGACCGCATTGCCCTGGCTGACCTGGGACCACGCCCACGGCGCGAAGAGGCTCTTGTACTTGTTGGCCCCGTAGGGGACGAGGTCGACCAGGTACTTCTGGATTTCGTAGGACGGCAGCAGGTCGAACTCGACCTCGGCGACATCCGGTGCGCCGGTGCCGGCCTTGAGCGCGTTGTTCAGGGGCACATACTCGCCGGTGCCCGCGCCCGGGTCCTGGAGCGTGACGCAGGCGTCCGTGTGGGTGGAGTTGAACTCGTTGACGGCCCGGTTCATGCCGGGCACCCAGGCCCAGAACGTTATGTGGGCGGCGCTGGATGAGCAGTTGCCGCCCGCCAGGACCGGGGTCCCGGTGGGGCTGGCGCTGGTAGCGCCGCTGCTGGCCGGCGCGGAGGCGGTGCCGCCGCCGGATGAGCTGGAACCGCCGCTGCTGCTGCACGCGGCGAGCAGCGTGACCGCCGCGACGCCGGCGATTCCGGTGGCGGCGAACCGGTTGGTTCTTCTCGGAGAGCTTCCTCTCGACAACATACGGGGGCTCCTTCGCTGGCTTGTTGTCGTGGCTTGCCTACGCCTTAGCGGAATGGCCGTAAGCCCCGTGCTCACCGCGCTGGGTCAGCGGCTGATCGCTGCCTCGATGAGGGTGAAGGACTGGGGTGGCAGGGTCAGGACGACGGTGCCGTCCTTGGGGTGCTCGGTTCCGTGTTCCATGTGGACGGTCTCGACGTCGGGCAGCACGCGAGGTTCGCCTGGCCCGCCGGCGGTGATGGTCTCGATCTGGGCTGGTCCCGCGAACGTGAAGTCGCGTAGGACGATCTGCGCGGTCCCGGCGTTGACGGGGTCGCGGTTGACGAGCGTGAGCGCCATCCGATCGGTGTTAGCGCTCACACTGGCGGCAGCGTCGAAGGACGTGAAGGGGCCGATGTCGGCCACCTTGTAGGGCCACCGGCCGGGCGAGCCGGGCCATACCGGGTCGAGGTGGGATCCGTAGACGTACGCGTCCACGGCGTTGTCGAGCGCGGCCCGCGCGTGCAGGAGCACCGGGTAGTAGATGGGTTGCACGGCGGCGGCCTCGGGCGAGGTGACGATCGGCGCGATCGCGTTCACCATCTGCGCCAGGTT
>JAICUO010000215.1 GCA_025935815.1 Streptosporangiaceae bacterium | reverse complement strand
GATCGTGGTGATCGCGGCGGATACGGCGACCGTGGCCCGCGTCCCGGCCAGGCCGGCGCGGCCGGCCCCGGCGCGGCGCGCGCCGGGGGCCGCGGCCCCGGCCGTCCCGGCGGGCCGGGTGGCCCCAGCAGCGATGGCGGCCCGCGTCCCGGGGGGCCGCGTCCGGGTGGCCCGCGTCCGAGTCCGATGAACATGCCGTCTCGCCCGGTGGGCACGGGCGGCCCCGGCGGCGGCGGCCCGCGTCCGGGCGGTGGCGGCCCTGGCGGTCCCGGCGGCCGTGGCCCGCGTCCGGGCGGCGGCGGCCCCGGCGGTGCCGGCGGCCCCCGTCCCGGTGGCGGTCGTCCCATGGGCGCTGGCGCCCGCCCCGGCGGCGGCCCCGGCGGTCCCGGCGGCGGCACCGGCGGCCCGCGTCCTGGTGGCGCGGGTGGTCCCGGCGGCGGCGGCGGCGGCGCGGCGCGTCCGGGCGGCGGCGGTGGCCGGGGACGTCCCGGCGGCGGCACCGCGGGCGCGTTCGGCCGCCCGGGCGGCAAGCCAAGCCGCGGCCGCAAGTCGAAGAAGCAGCGCAGGCAAGAGTTCGACAACATGCAGGCCCCGACGATCGGCGGCGTGTCGGTCCCGCGTGGCCAGGGCCAGGTAATTCGCCTGTCCAGGGGCGCGTCGCTGTCGGACTTCGCGGACAAGATCGGCGCGAACCCGGCCAGCCTGGTCCAGGTGCTGTTCCACCTCGGCGAGATGGTCACGGCCACCCAGTCCGTGAACGACGAGACGCTGCAGCTGCTCGGCGCCGAGCTGAACTACAACGTTCAGGTCGTCTCCCCGGAGGAAGAGGACCGCGAGCTGCTCGAGTCCTTTGACATCGAGTTCGGCGAGAACGAGGGCGGCGAGGAGGACCTGGTCGCCCGGCCGCCGGTGGTCACCGTCATGGGCCACGTCGACCACGGCAAGACCAAGCTCCTGGACGCCATCCGGCACACCAACATGGTGGCGCGCGAGGCGGGCGGCATCACCCAGCACATCGGTGCCTACCAGGTGACCACCGAGGTCGACGGCGACGAGCGCAAGATCACCTTCATCGACACCCCGGGTCACGAGGCGTTCACCGCCATGCGTGCCCGTGGCGCGAAGACCACGGACCTCGCGGTCCTGGTCGTCGCGGCCGACGATGGCGTGAAGCCGCAGACCACCGAGGCGCTGAACCACGCGCAGGCGGCCGGCGTGCCGATCGTCGTGGCGGTCAACAAGATCGACAAGGAAGGCGCCGACCCCAACCGGGTGCGGGCGCAGCTCACCGAGTACGGCCTGGTGGCCGAGGAGTTCGGTGGCGACACCCAGTTCGTGGACGTGTCCGCGACGAAGGGGATCGGCATCGACAGCCTCCTGGAGGCGATCGTCCTCACCGCCGACGCGACGCTCGACCTGCGGGCCAACGCCACTCAGGACGCGCAGGGCGTCGCGATCGAGGCCCAGCTCGACAAGGGCCGCGGCCCGGTGGCGACGGTACTCGTCCAGCGCGGCACGCTCCACGTCGGCGACTCGATCGTCTGCGGCGACGCCTACGGCCGAGTCCGCGCGATGCTCGATGAGAACGGGGGCCAGCTGAGCGAGGCACCCCCGTCGCGGCCCGTGCAGGTGCTTGGCCTCACCGCTGTCCCCGACGCCGGGGACAACTTCCTGGTCGTCTCCGATGACCGGATCGCCCGGCAGATCGCCGAGCGGCGCGAGGCCCGCGAGCGGACCGCCCAGTTCGCCCAGCGCCGGCGCCGGGTCACGCTGGAGGACCTGGACTCGGTGCTGAAGGCCGGCGAGCGCGAAGAGCTGCTGCTGATCATCAAGGGCGACGTGTCCGGCTCGGTGGAAGCCCTGGAGGACGCGCTGCTCAAGATCGACGTCGGCGAGGAAGTGTCGCTGCGCGTCATCGGCCGCGGCGTCGGCGCGATCACGCAGGACGACGTGAACCTGGCCATCGCGTCCGACGCGGTGATCATCGGCTTCAACGTCCGCCCGGCGGGCCGGGCCGGCGAGCTCGCTCAGCGCGAGGGCGTCGACATCCGCTACTACTCGATCATCTACCAAGCGATCGAGGAAGTGGAAGCCGCGCTCAAGGGCATGCTCAAGCCCGAGTTCGAGGAAGTCCAGCTCGGCACGGCGGAGATCCGCGAGATCTTCCGCGTGCCGCGCGTCGGCAACGTCGCCGGCTGCATCGTCCGCTCCGGCACGATCACCCGCAACGGCAAGGCGCGGCTGATCAGGGACGGCGTGGTGATCTCGGACAACCTCACCGTGGAGTCGCTGCGCCGGTTCAAGGAAGACGCGACCGAGGTCCGCGAGGGCTACGAGTGCGGTATCGGCATCGGCTACAACGACCTCAAGCTCGAGGACGTCATCGAGACGTTCGAGATGCGCGAGAAGCCGCGCGCCTAAACGACCCCTACTGCGAAGTCCTGTCCTGGCAGGCACCTATACCGTGTACATAGGAGCACTAACGATGGACGTGCTGCTGGGCGACGTTCACTCTCTGAAACAGAAGAGGGGCGTCGTCCGGCCGCTCGTGGCTGAACTGCGCCGCCGGTACCCCGGCGTCGCGGTGGCCGAGACGGGGCATCTTGACCTGCACCGGCGGGCCGAGATCGGCGTGGCGGTCGTTTCCGCGACCGCCGCCAACGTCACCGGGCTGCTCGACGAGTGCGAGCGCATGGTCGCGGCACGCCCGGAGCTAGAGCTGCTGTCCGCGCGGCAGCGGCTGTTCACCGAGGAGGAGTGACCGACGATGGACGCTGCTCGTGCTCGCCGCCTGGCGGAGCGGATCTCCAAGATCGTGGCCGAGATGCTCGAGCGCCGGGTCAAGGACCCCCGGTTGGGCTTTGTCACGGTGACGGAGACAAAGCTGACCGCGGACCTGCGCGAGGCGACGGTCTTCTACACCGTCTACGGGTCGCCAGAGGAGCGGGAGGAGACCGCGGCCGCGTTGCACAGCGCGACCGGGATCATCCGCACCGAGGTTGGCCGGCAGCTCGGGCTGCGGCACACGCCGTCGGTGACGTTCGTCGCTGACGCCCTGCCCGACAGCGCCCGCCGCATCGATGACCTGGTGGCGGCGGCCAAGAGCGCCGACGCCGAGCTCGCCCGGGCCCGCGAGGGCGCCGAGTGGGCCGGCGATCCCGACCCGTACCGCAAGCCCGCCGAAGACGACGACTGGGACGACGAAGACGACGAGGATGACGACCGGTAACCCGTCTTCCGGGCTTGTCATCGTGGACAAGCCCGCCGGCCTGACCTCCCATGACGTCGTCGCGCGGATCCGGCGGCTGGCCGGCACCCGCCGGGTCGGGCACGCTGGCACCCTCGACCCGATGGCGACCGGCGTTCTCGTCATCGGGGTCGAGCAGGCCACCCGCCTGCTCGGCCACCTGATGCTGACCGCCAAGGAGTACGTGGCGACGATCCGCCTAGGCCAGTCGACCAGCACCGATGACGCCGAGGGGGAGCCAGCCGGCGGCGCGCCTGCCGCCGGTGTCACCCGCGAGGCGCTTCAGGCCGCGGTCGCCGCCCTCACCGGCGAGATCATGCAGGTCCCGCCGGGCGTCAGCGCGATCAAGGTCAACGGCCAGCGCGCCTACAAGCTGACCAGGGCGGGCGCCGCCCCGGAGCTGAAGTCCCGCCCGGTGACCGTCTACGAGTTCGCGGTCACCGGCGTCCGCCCGTCGGGCGAGCACCTTGACGTTGACGCGACCGTCCGTTGCTCCAGCGGCACCTATATCCGCGCGCTGGCCCGCGACCTCGGCGCCGCCCTCGGCACCGGCGGCCACCTGACCGCCCTGCGCCGGACCGCGGTCGGCGGCTACGACATCGCCCACGCCCGCACCCTTGACCAGCTCGCCGAGAAGTTCACGGTCACCCCCATGGCCGAAGCGGCCGCCGCGGCGTTCCCGCGCGTCGACCTCACCGACGAGCAGGCCCGGCGCCTGTCCCACGGCGCGCAACTCCCCGTCCGCGAGATAACCCTCCCCGGGGATCTCCCGGCCATGGCCTCCCTCCCCGGGGCCTCCCTCCCCGGGGCCTCCGCTCCCGAGGATCCCCTTCCTGAAGACAGCCTCCCTGGGGAGGCAACGCCCATCCCGTCAGCCAGCTCAGACGTCCCGCTGGCCGCCTTCGCCCCTGACGCCACCCTCGTCGCCCTGGTCGCGGTCAGCTCCGGCCGCCTCCGCTCGCTGGCCGTCTTCACGCCCTAGCCGGGCTTGCCGTACCCCGTGGACTTTCCGGTCCGGTGAAGCACAGCTGGCGCGCGCTGTTGGTCCCCTTCCCAATTGTGACCGGCCGCGCCATTGCGGGGAGATGCCCGAATCCGGTAAAACGAGCGAAATGATCGAGGTTCCGACTCCCGAGCAGCCAGCGGCGGCAGGCAGCCAGGGCAGCCAGCAGGCCCCGGCGGTCTACGTGGCCGGCCTCCGGAAGTCCTATGGCGACGTCACGGCCTTGAACGGCGTCGAGCTGGCCGTGGCTCCCGGGGAGTTCTTCACGCTCCTGGGCCCTTCGGGATCGGGTAAGACGACCCTGCTGCGGCTGATCGCGGGCTTCGAGCGCCCGGACGCGGGGACGATCGAGCTCACCGGAGCCGACGTCACCGGCACCCCGCCCTATGCCCGCGACGTCAACACGGTGTTCCAGGACTACGCGCTCTTCCCGCACATGACGGTCGCCGAGAACATCGAGTACGGCCTCCGGGTCAAGCGCGTCCCCAAGCAGCAGCGAAAGCAGCAGGTCGCGCGGGCGCTGGACATGGTCCGCCTCCCCGGCCTCGGCGCCCGCAAGCCATCCCAGCTCTCCGGCGGCCAGCGCCAGCGCGTCGCGCTGGCCCGGGCGATCGTCAACCGGCCACAGGTCCTGCTGCTCGATGAGCCGCTCGGCGCGCTTGACCTGAAGCTCCGCCAGGAGATGCAGCTGGAGCTGCTCCGCGTCCAGCGCGAGGTCGGCATCACGTTCATCTACGTGACGCACGACCAGGAGGAGGCGCTGACGATGAGCGACCGCATCGCGGTCATGAGCAACGGCGGCATCGAGCAGATCGCCACCCCCGTCGAGGTGTACGAGCACCCGCGGACGCCGTTCGTGGCCGGCTTCATCGGCGTCTCCAACCTCATCGAGCGCGACGGCGACCAGATCACCGTCCGGCCGGAGAAGATCACCCTCCTCACCGAGCACGACCAGGCGCCAGCGGACACGCACGTGGAAGGCGGCCAGGTCACCGACGTCATCTACGTGGGCGTGCTCACCCGTTACGTCGTCGCGCTCGACGCCGGCGGCGAGCTGGTCGTGAGCCGCCAGAACGCCGGCCACAGCGGCGCCACGGTCACCAGGGGCAATCAGGTCCGCGTCGCATGGCGGGCCGCGCAGGCATTCACGATTCCGCGATAGGGCCCTGGCCAGCAATGGAGCGACCAGGGTTTCAGGGGAGGTTAGCCAAGCAATGACCACCACCAGCAAGCGAAGAGGCACCCGCTCGGCGATCGCGCTCAGCGTCGCCGCGCTATCGGTCGCGCTGGCCGCCTGCAGCAGCGGCAGCAGCGGCCCGGCCAGCCAGCCGGGCCAGGCCGGCAGCCCGGGCTCGGCGGCCTCCGGCGGCGGGGGCACCACCCAGCAGCCCGGCACCGCCGGGCTGACCGTCCCCACCGCGAACCTGCCGGTCCTGACGAGCGTCGGCCCCGGCGAGGGCAAGCTCAACCTCATCGCCTGGGAGGGCTACCTCGACAAGTCCTGGGTCCAGCCGTTCCAGAAGCAGACCGGCTGCATCATCAACGCCAAGTACGCAGGCAGCTCCGATGAGATGGTCTCGCTGATGAAGGATGGCGGAGGTGGCCAGTACGACATGGTCTCCTCCTCCGGGGACGCGGACCTGCGCATCTTGTACGCCGGCGACGCGCACCCGGTCAACATGGACCTGGTCCCGGCCGTCAAGGACTTCTACCCGGCCTTCCAGGCGCCGTCGTTCAACACCATCAACGGCGTCCACTACGGCGTCTCCCTGCAGTGGGGTCCCAACGTCCTCATGTACAACACCAAGGACTTCCCCGCCGCCCCGACCTCGTGGAGCGTCCTGTACGATGCCACGAACAAGGGCAAGGTCACTGTCCCGGACAACCCCATCCAGATCGCCGACGCCGCGCTGTACCTGAAGACCACGAAGCCGTCACTGGGCATCACCGACCCCTACGAGCTGACCCAGCCGCAGTTCCAGGCCGCGGTCGCCCTGCTCGCGCAGCAGCGCCCGCTGGTCAAGAAGTACTGGGCGCTGGCCTCCGATGAGATCTTCGACTTCAAGAACGGCAACGTGACCGTCGGCGCCGGCTGGCCCTACCAGGTCAGCACGCTGAAGGCGGACAAGTTCTCGATCGGGTCCACCGTCCCCGGCGAGGGCGCCACCGGCTGGGCCGACACCTGGATGCTGGCCGCCAAGGCACCCCACCCGAACTGCGCTTACCTGTGGATGCAGTACATCAGCACCCCGCAGGTGCAAGCCCAGCAGGCCGTCACCTACGGCGAGACCCCGGACAACATGAAGGCCTGCGCCTACATGGAGAAGCTGCAGGCTGGCTCGTGCGCGGAGTACCACGCGAACGCCCCGACCAGCTACCTGGACTCGATCAGCCTCTGGAAGACGCCGCTGGCGACCTGCGACGACGGCAAGAATGTCTGCGTTCCCTACTCCCAGTGGGTGAGTGCCTGGAACACCCAGGTCAAATGACCAATTCCGTCGGCAACGAAAGGTGGCTCCGCGTCCGTTCCGTCCTTTGGAAGCGGCCGTGGGCGCGGGCCACCCTTCTGCTCTCCCCGCCGCTGGCGTGGTTCCTGCTGGTTTACATCGCCTCGCTGCTCGTCCTCCTGATCACGGCGTTCTGGCAGGTCAACCCGTTCACCTCCAACATCGAGCGGATCTGGTCGCTGGGCAACCTCCAGACGATCTTCACCACGCCGGCGTACCTGTCCATCATCGGCAAGACGGCCGGGATGGCGGTGGCCGTCACCGTGACCGACGCGGTCGTGGCGGTGCCGTTCGCCTACTTCATGGCGCGGATCGCCGCCCCGCGCACCCGCACGGCCCTGTTCGTGGCGATCTTGCTGCCCCTGTGGGCCAGCTACCTGGCGAAGGTGTACTCCTGGCTGCTGATCTTCACCAACAACGGGTTCCTGGACTGGACCCTGGGCCTGGTCGGCATCGGCAAGTCGAACCTGATCTACACCAACGGGGCCGTGTTCATCGTTTTCTGCTACCTGTGGCTGCCGTACATGATCATCCCGGTGTACTCGGCGTTCGAGCGCGTCCCGGCCTCGCTGATCGAAGCCTCGCAGGATCTCGGCGGGCGCACCTGGCGCACCACCCGCCGGGTACTGCTGCCGCTGGCCCTCCCGGGGATCGTGGCCGGGTCGATCTTCACGTTCTCGCTGACCCTGGGCGACTACATCACCCCGCTGCTGGTTGGCGGGACCAGCGCGAACTTCATGGGCAACGTGATCTACACGAACATCGGCATCGCCAACAACGTCCCGTTCGCGGCGGCGATGGCCCTGGTGCCCATCGTGATCATGGGCGTCTACCTGCTCGGCGCGCGAGCCCTCGGCGCATTCGAAGCTATATAGGAGTCCTATGGAATCCACTGGCCTGCGAGTGGCGTTGCGGATCTGGGTCGCGCTGGTCTTGCTGTTCCTGTTCGTCCCGATCGCGGCAATCATCTTGTACGCGTTCAACAAGTCCACCATCGAAAGCTGGCCCATCGGGGGGTTCACCGGGCACTGGTTCTCCGTCGCCTGGCACGATTCCCAGGTGCGCGAGGCGCTGTGGCTGTCGGTCCGGGTGGGGCTGTTCGCCACCGGGCTGGCGCTGGTCCTGGGCTCAATGGTCGCGTACGCGCTGCACCAGTTCCGGTTCTACGGCCGGGACGGCATCTCGCTGCTGCTGGTGCTGCCGATCGCGCTGCCCGGCATCATCACCGGCATCGCGCTGAACTCGTTCTTCTCCTTCACCGGGATCCAGTTCGGCACGCTGACCGTCGTGGCCGGGCACGCCACGTTCTGCATCGTGGTGGTGTTCAACAACCTCATCGCCCGGCTGCGCCGCGTGCCGGGATCGCTGGCCGAGGCGTCCATGGACCTGGGGGCGCGCGGCTGGCAGACGCTCCGCTTCGTGACGATCCCGCTGGCGGCGACGGCCCTGGTATCGGGGGCGCTGCTCGCCTTCGCCCTGTCCTTCGACGAGGTCATCGTCACCGTGTTTACCGCCGGCGCCCAGAACACCCTGCCGCTGTGGATCTTCGGCGCCATCCGCCTGGGCCAGCAGCTCCCCGAGGTCAACGTCGTGGTGACGATCGTCATCGCCCTCACGCTCATCCCCGTCATCCTCGCCGCGAGGATCGCCGGCTCCGGCGCCGTCACCCGCTGACCTTCCTGGGGGATACCCACCAATCCCCCCAGGCCCCCTGGTCCGGGCAGCCTCCGTCCCTTCTGGCCTCAGGGCCGCCTCGCTCCCGACCTCATCGTCCGCATCGCTAGTCTTGACTGCGTCGGCCGAAGGAGGGACGAGCACACGTGTACCGCTGGTACGGCCTCGATGAAGTGCCCGAAGGATGGGGCCAGTCCGTCGTTACGATCGGCGTCTTCGACGGAGTGCACCGCGGGCACCAGCGCGACCTCGCGCGCGCGGCCGAGATCGGCAGGCAGCTGTCGCTGCCGGTGGTCGCGGTGACGTTCGACCCGCACCCCGATGAGGTGGTCAGGCCCGGATCGCATCCCGCGGTGCTGTGCCCCGCGCGCCGCCGCGCCGAGCTGCTGGGCGGCTTTGGCGTGGATGCCGTGTGCGTGCTGCCGTTCACCCTGGAGTTCTCCCGGCTTGACCCCGACGAGTTCGTCCGTACCGTCCTGGTTGACCGGCTGCACGCGGCCGCGGTCGTGGTGGGGGAGGACTTCCGGTTCGGCCACAAGGCGGCCGGGGACGTGCATCTCCTCATCAAGCTGGGCGAGAAGTACGACTTCGTCGCCGAGGGGCTGCCGCTGCTGGTGGCCGATGGCCAGACGATCTCCTCCAGCGCCATCCGGAGCATGCTCGGCGCCGGCGACGTGGCCGCCGCCGCCAAGGCGCTGGGCCGCCCGCACCGCGTCGAGGGAACGGTGGTCCGCGGGCACCAGCGCGGCCGGGAGCTGGGATTCCCGACGGCCAACCTGCAGACGCTGCCGTACACCGCCATCCCCGCCGACGGAGTGTACGCGGGGTGGCTGACGCGCCTGGATCCCGAAGGGCGGGTCGCCGAGCGCTGGCCCGCCGCGATCTCGATCGGCACCAACCCGACCTTCGGCGAGGGTGCCCGCACCGTGGAGGCCTACGCGCTCGACCGCGACGACCTCGACCTGTACGGGGTGCAGGCGGCGATCGACTTCCTCGCCCGGCTGCGCGGCACGCTGCGCTTCGAGTCAGTTGACGCGCTCGTTGAGCAGATGCACCTCGACGTGGTGCGCAGCCGCGACCTGACCGCGCAAGACCCTGGCTAAGGGAGTCTCGGGGATGGGCTGCTATCCCCCAGGAAACTACTAACTGCACGCGGTGTCGTTGAACGCGCACAGCTCCGGCGCCAGCTCCGCCCCGTAGGCGGTGAACAAGACGCGCAGGATTCCGTTGGCCGGCACCTGGTTCGCGTAGGAGGCCGGGTGCAGCAGCAGGATGTGATTGCTGGCGTACCCGCTGGCATTCGCGGAGACGGCCGCGAACTGAGCGCCGGGCAGCGCGAGGACTATCTGCCAGTCCGAGATTGGCGACCGCCCGTTGTTGACCACGGCGACCTCGCCCTCGAAGCCCCGGTCCCACTGGGAAACCACGTGGTACCTCACGGTGATCGGTGGCCGTGACGCGGGCCGCGCTGTCGGCGGAGGCACTGTCGTAGGCGCGGTCGTGGGAAGCGCGGTCGCACTCGGCGCCGCCGGGGACGGGGTGCTCGAGGAGGGCGTCCCGCGCGTGGACGGCGGGCGGGTGACGCCGCCGGGGGGAGCCGGCGCGTGCGCCGGCTGGCTGGCTTGCGGGGCGCCGGCTGACCCGGGCGAGGTGCCGCTGGCCGTCGCGGACGGGAGCATGGCCGGCGTGAAGCCCGGCCCCGGGCCAGTGCCCGTGCCCGCGGTGCCCATGCCCCCAGAGCTCAGCGCGACCGCGATGCCGGTGGCGGTAGCCAGCGTCAGGGCCACGGCCACGGTGGGGATCAGGCGGGTGGCGCGGGCCCGGGGCAGGGGGATGGCGCTCATGCGATAGGGAGGCAGTCCCGTCGCGCTGGGCGGGTCGAACAGGAGCACGCGGGGGCGGGGGCGCCCGCCGCGCCGGTGCCGGCCGTGGCGCGGCCCGCGGATCCTTAGACGCGCCGGATGCGCCATGCTCGGCCTGGCGCCCGAATCGCGCCAGCCGCCGGCGAACGAGGTTGTCACCCTAGTCCCCAACCTGACCTGTATCGGTGTGAGCGTCCCCTCAGGTCCCATGACTATCACGGGGAACGGCACTGCCGGCCGGGCTGGCCCGGACAATAAGGAACCCGTAATCTCGGGTGATCTCGCCGCCGCTCCGGAGGGACCCGATGGCGTCCCTGCCGCCGGCCGCGCATGATAACGATGATCGGGCGTAAGCGCCACTGGCCACGTGGTACCGTGGAACGCTACCGGTAGAGTACCGGCTGGGATGTGCTGCACCCTCAAGGCGGCCGTCCCTCGGGGAACTGTTCATCTCGTGCGCAGTTCCGCCACGCATCGCATGTTAAGGAGCCAAGTGCCGCTCGACGCTGAAGTCAAGAAGCAGATCTTTGCGGATTACGCGACCACTGAGGGTGACACCGGTTCGCCGGAGGTCCAGATCGCGCTCATGACCCGCAGGATCAATGACCTGAACGAACACCTCAAGTTGCACCAGCACGACCACCACAGCCGCCGGGGCTTGCTGCTCCTGGTTGGCCGTCGTCGTCGCCTGCTGACTTACCTGCGCAACACCGACATCGCCCGCTACCGCGCGCTCATCGAGCGCCTCGGGCTGCGTCGCTAGCCTTACCGGCAAGCCTTACCCGCCACACCGGGTCCGGGAGTGCTGGACCCGGGTGGCACTGGGTCGGTAACGTTAAGTCCGGCCCATCGATAACAGAATAAGAGCGAAAGAACACATCCCGTAGCCCCCGGCCCAAGCGCCGGGCCGGTCCTCGGTAGTGGTCCCCGGGTCTCCCGCTTGACGGCGGTACATGCTGTGCTTGAAGCACGCGCGCCGTAGCGCCCCGAGGGCTTCGATCGAAGACCGGCCGACGCCCCGCTGGACTCAGTTCACGCACGAGCGTGCTCTATGCCGCGCCCGTATAGATACTGAGCTTCGCCATTTCGGTGCTTTTGCACCACACAGTGGGCGCGCCAGAGCCAAACACGGTACGGCGGCGGGTGGGTGCGGGATCTACCGCAAGGAGGTCTCACCCGTGAAGGGTGTGAAAAGCGCTGAAGCCGT
>JAICUO010000770.1 GCA_025935815.1 Streptosporangiaceae bacterium | reverse complement strand
GTGAGTTATGCCGCGTATCGCGGCATAACTCACGGCACTCGCGATGATCTTGACGCGATCGGCCGTCCCGCGGCGTCACCGTGGCCCCGGATGCCCCCGCAGCATCGCCAGCAACAGATCGCCGCGCGCTGCTGGAGTACTAGGCCGTCGGCCGAACGGAAAGCGCAGCCGCGGCCGCAGCGCGTTTCGCATACCGCGCAGCCAGAGCCCTTAATTTTATCTTCAGTCATTCTAGTGCGGATTAGTTTCAGCGACCTTCAAGAAGTTCGGCCGCAACCGGCATCTTCTCCGCGAAGATCACAAACCACGCGCCGCACGCGCAATCGCCCGTATACGGAATTCCCCGTCTGAGCGTGATAAACCCCCCAACTTAGCCATTGAACTTGGCTCCGACATGGGGTAATAGCGCACACTAGACCTGTCGACCATCGTCGCCTGCCAGCGATCTTCGGGTCGTGGAAAATAGAGATTCTCAGCCATTGAACTCAATCTGGCTTCGAATTTATGCTGTCACGCGTGAGTGAATTAAGGGGTACCGAACGGACAGTGGCGTCTACTCCGGCCCCGCCCGCCCGCTTGGAGTCATGCCCGGACCTCTTTCTCGGGGAAGGCCCGGAAAGCTAATGCTAGATACTCAAGCCGCTTGCGTGAGCCTTGCCGAGTGCGATGATGAGCCCCCAGGAAGATGGATGGCGAGCCTGCGCGCCGGGCCGCTCGGGATCCGTAATTTCCGGCTGCTGAGCGCCGGGCAGCTCGCCTCGACCGTCGGTGACTACTGCTACGCGGTCGCCCTGCCCTGGCTCGTGTTGTCCACCCACGGCAGTCCCGTGGAACTGGGCGGCGTCCTGGCCTGCTACGGGATACCGCGCGCGGCGCTCATCACGGTGGGCGGCTCGCTGGCCGACCGGATCAGCCCGCGCAGGCTCATGCTGTTCTCCGACGCCGGCCGGTGCGTGCTCACCGCGCTGTTCGCCATCTTCGCGGCGGCGCACGTCACGTCCCTGGCCGCCCTCGGCCCCGTCGCGGCGCTGCTGGGGGCGGGCGCGGCGCTGTTCATGCCCGCGTCCTACGCGATCTTGCCGTCGTTGTTGTCCCCCCGCAAGCTCCAGGCGGGCAACGCGCTCTACAACGCCGCAGTACAAGGCGGCACGCTGCTCGGCCCGGCCATCGGCGGCGCCGTGGTGGCCGTCGCCGGCCCGGCGCAGGCCTTCGCCATCGATGCCGCGTCCTACGCGGTCTCCGCGGCCTCACTGGCCCTGATCAGGGACATCGGCCGCTGCGGGACCCGGGTCCTGGAAAGCGAGGCGGGCAGGCCCGGCGCGGAGCGAGTCACGATCTGGACGCTGCTGGCCCGCGAGCGGGTGCTCCAGCTCATCCTGGCGGTGCTCGTCGGGGCGAACTTCGCCGTCACCGCCAGCTTCGAGGTCGCGCTGCCGGTGCTGTCGCACGCCCGGTTCGGCCCCAGCGGCTACGGGGCGATCATGGCCTGCTTCGGGGCCGCCAGCGTGGTCGGGACCCTGACCGCGGCCCGGGCCGGCGGGCTGTCCAAGCCGGCCGTCGTCAGCGCGTCGGTGTTCCTCATCGCCGCGCTCGCCGTCGCCTCCGTCCCGGCGACGCACGGGCTGCCGGGCGCGGCCACCGCGATGTGCGTCTTCGGCCTGGTGGCCGGCTTCGGCAACGTCATCTTCGTGACGCTGATCCAGCGGTGGGCGCCCCCGGCGATGATCGGCCGCGTGATGGGCGTGGTCATGCTCGGCTCCCTGGGCAGCTTCCCGGTCGCCACCGCCATCGCCGGCATGCTCGCCCGCCACCTCGGGCCATCCCCCGTCTTCGTCATCTCCGGAACCCTGCTGGCGCTGGCCATCCTGGCCGGCCTCACCCAAGGCCAGTTCCGCGCCTTCGGCGCCCCCAGCCGGTAACCACCCGGCCGCCGCTTGCTGGCGGTAGGTCTCGGGCGGGGGACCCCCGGCGGCTCGCCGGATGCTCGGACGGAGGCTGAACAGCCTAGGGGGGCCTGGGGGGATTGGCGCCAATCCCCCCAGATAACGCAGCGCTGGTGTTGCCCAGGTAGGTTTCCCAGGCGGGGTCGCCGTCGTACTGGGCGCCGATCAGCCGCCAGTGCGCGCCGCGCGGCACGACCGGCTTGTTGAGCAGTTCCCAGCCGAGCTCCTCGAGCATCCGGTCCGCCTTGCGGTGGTTGCACATCTGGCAGGAGGCCACGCAGTTCTCCCAGGTGTGCTGGCCGCCGCGGCTACGCGGGATGATGTGGTCGATCGTCTCGGCGTGGCGGCTGCAGTACGCGCACTTGTAGTTGTCCCGGCGCATCAGCGCGGCCCGCGTCAGCGGCACGCGGTTGCGGTGCGGGATGCGGATATATCTTCGGAGCCGGATCACTGACGGCGCGGCGACCGTGACGGTGGCGGAGTGCAGGACCTGCCCACCACTGTCATGGACAACCTCGGCCTTGCCGCAGAGCACCAGGCATACCGCTCGCCGCAACCCGACTGTCGTCAGCGGCTCATACGTCACGTTGAGCAGCAGCACACGTCGCACGGGCACCTCCGCAGGCACCGTCGTGAGGCGCCGCTCGCATCACCAGGATCACCGACGATCCCAGTGTGACCGAAGCCACGTGCCTCCGCCAACAGAGTTAACGATACCCGCAGAACCTGGGCTTCTTGGTTAATGGCTGGTAACGAGCTGGGGTTATGGTGTCGAGCATGTGCGCAGAGGTGCCAGCCGGGGGGACGCGCGGACTATCCCCCAACGAACCCGCTTATCCCGCCGCCCGCCGCCTGGACCTGACCGAGGAGATGTTCGGGCATCAGGTCGCCGATCCGTACCGCTGGCTGGAGGACGCCGGCCGCCCCGAGACCCGTGACTGGCTCGCCGCCCAGGAGGAGCTGTGGGGTCGCCAGCGTCAGGCGCTGCCGGACCGGGAGGCGTTCGCCGCGCGGGTCAAGGACCTGCTTCAGGTCGGCTCCGTGTCCCCGCCCGCGTGGCGCGGGACCAGGCGGTTTTACCTGCGCCGCGACCCTGGCCAGGAGCACGGCGTCCTGTATGTCGCGGACGCTGGCGGCGAGCGGGCGCTCGTCGACCCGGTCGCCATCGACTCCTCGGGCCGGACGACGCTGGATCACTGGCAGCCGGACAAGGAGGGCCGCCTGCTCGCCTACCAGCTGTCAGAGGGCGGCACCGAGGACTCACTGCTGCGCGTCATCGACGTGTCCACCGGGGCGCTGACGGACGGGCCGATCGACCGGTGCCGCTATTCCGGAGTCGCCTGGCTGCCCGGCGGCAAGGCGTTCTACTACGTGCGCCGCCTGCCGCCCGATTGGGTTCCCGAAGGGGAGGCCCAGTACCACCGCCGTGTTTACCTGCACGTCGTGGGGACCGACCCGGCGGGTGACGTGATGGTCTTCGGCGAGGGGCGCGACAAGACCACCTACTACGGGGTCAGCGTCAGCATGGACGGCCGCTGGCTGGTCGTTTCGG
>JAICUO010000401.1 GCA_025935815.1 Streptosporangiaceae bacterium | reverse complement strand
CGGGCCGGGCGCCGCACGCCCCGGGCGGCCTGGTCATCACCAACGCGTGCCTGACTGACACCACCCGGACCCATTACGACGAGTCGCTGACCCTGGCCACGGCGTTCCTGGCCGGTGGCGCCACGGCCGTGATCGGCACCCGGTGGCCGGTCGACGACGACACTGTCGCTGTGCTTTCCCTCCGGCTCCACTACTACCTGCAGCTGGGACGGCCACCCGCGGAGGCGCTCCGGCAGGCGCAGCTCGATATGCTCCGGCCGCCCCCCGGCATGCTGGCCACGCTGGGCCCGGTCCTCGCAGAGCTCAGCGACGCCCGGCTCAGCCACGCCGCGTCCTGGGCCGGGCACGTGCATCACGGAATCTAGCGTCACCCGGACGACACGAAGCCCACGGGGCAGAGGAGGCCTGTCAGCATGACTGATCCGCGAACGCCCGGTGGCGAGGACGACGATCCGCTACGGCGGGCGGTGGAACAGTACTGGGACGACATCCAGCGCCGGGCTGACCCGCGGCAGCTCGAACAGCTGGCCGACCTGCTGGCCGGGGCCGCGCAAGCCGACCCTGGCGTGGCGCGCGCCGCGCTGGCCGACCTACTGCTCGATGTCCTGCCGCCCCGCCACCCGCTCATAGAGCGGCTGCGATCCGCCACGTTGTTCGTGGGCGGCCGGAAGACGGACCGCGACACGGTGCCCGTCACCATCTACCTGACTGACGAGCAGTACCACGCGCAGGTCGTGTCGGCGGTGGAGACCCTCCTGGCTGCCGCTGGCCTGCGAGTTGCGGACCGCCACGATCCGGTCATCGGGTCATGGTTCCAGCGGATGACCGCCCGGGGCGGGGACGGCACGCGGTCCGCGGCGGCCCAGGACGCTGAGGTGACGGCGAGATTGCTGGAGAACCTGGCCCCCGTCATCACCGCGCTGCAGCCGGTCAGGGGCGCCGTCATCCAGGCGGGCGCCCTGCTCGTAGTGAAGCAGGGTGACGCCATCAACGTCCTGCAGCTCACCCCCACCCAGCAGGCGCTGCTCAAGCGCAAACCGCAGCTGGCCCAGTCCCCGCACGAAATCTCGGCCATTCTCGGCCTCGTCCGGGAAGACCGGCCGGGAGCGGACGCTAACCCCGTCGCCGTCCTCGCCCGCTACGCCGGAGGGCCGGCCGCCGGCCAGGACCGCCGCTTCCCCCGCGAGGCCAGCGTGTCGTTCGGCCAGCCACGGGTATCGCCGGTGCCGGATGACGAGCTGCCATCCCCCCAACGGCTTGACCTGCCTCAGCTGCGGGTGTTCGAGGTGATCGTGCCGTTCGACTTGGCGGAGCCGCCGGACGGCTGCCGGTACACCGAGACGATCGTGCGGATGAGCTTCGACACTCCCGGCGTCCGCGCGATCGAGTTCTCCCGGCCATCGGCGGGAACCGACGGAGACCGCGGGGACGACTGCGTGCTTGACACCTGGGGGGCGGGGCACCAGGACCTGATCTGGAAGCTGTCCGCCCGCGACGAGCTGTTCGGCCTGCGTCCGCGCGGCCGGGAGGTGCGGGCCGTACTCGGATCGCCGATTACCTCCGAACGGCTGACCGGCACGCTGGACTTCAAGCTCAGTTTCACCCGCCGGGAGTCCGGCGGAGCGAAGCCGTCCACGGCCGAGCCGCCGCACCCGCTGCGATTCACCCTGGACCTGACCGACGGGACCTTCAAGACCCTCCCGGAGCAGACCTGCTGACCGCGTCAGCGGCGCGTGCCCGCCTGCCGTGACCGGAAGTCCGCCAGCAGGCGCGCGGCCAGTTCCGCGGCTACGTCGGCCGGGCTGGCGGCGATCTGCTCCCACGGTATGGCTTCCGCCGCCGGGACCCGCAACGGGGTCAGCGACGTCCGCCCGCGTGATGTGGTGCGGGGCATGTCGGCCACCCTGCCCTCGGCCAGCAGGACGGAAGGCGTCACCCCCACGGCCACTGCCGCCTCCCGGGGCGACGGTACCGCGATCGCGCTGAGCACCGTGAGCAGGGCGGCCAGCCGCGAGGTCAGGTCCTGTTCATCGAGCACCGACCCGAGCGAGTCCTGTGGCAGCGGCTGCCATCCGCAGCGCTCGTCGCGCCGGGTGACGACGAAGCCAGCCTGAGCGGTCGCGGCGATCGCAGCCTGGGCGGACACCTCGGCTACCTCTTCGGTTGGCGCGAACACCTTGGTGGCGCGGGCCAAGGCGGTCAATTCGGCGGGGAGAACGGCCAGGCTCCGCACCTTCAGGGACGGCCTCGATCCCACGGGCAGCAAGCACAGCTCCAGTAGGGCGGCTCCCCGCGGCAGGGGCACGTCCAGATCGCGCGGCCACACCGCGGGCAGCGGCTCGCTCAGCGTCCGCCAGCCGGGGCCGGGCTCGTCCGCTTCTTCTTCGACCCGGGTACCAGGCTTTCCGGCGAAATCCGCCGGCAACTCGCGCAGGACGGCCATGGCGAACGCGGCGGCATGGGCGGCCGCGACCGGCTGCAGGCCGCCCTCCTCGCTCTTGTGTTTGCGCCCGTCCGCCAGGTCGCTGATGCCGCGGACGGTCAGCACTGGCATCTTGTCGACGAGCGAGGCAGCCGCCATGACCCCGGCGCTCTCCATCTCGATGGCCACCGCATCGTCGAAATTCTCGTGAAGTCGCTCCCGCAGTGGGCTGGTCCGGGAGTTCAGCAGGATGTCGCCGGAGGCGATTGGCTTAAGGTGGACGGACGGCTGGCCGTCCAGCGACTCCGCCCAGCCGTTGCCGATCGCCGCCAGGATCCCGGCGACCTGCGTCATGCCGTGATGGCCCCGCCAGGCTCGCGGCCGGGCATGGAAGCCCGTGCCGTCCTCTTTGCCGCCGTGATAGCCGTATACCCAGGTCGCCGCCACGACGTCCCCGAGCGCGACGTCTGTTTTCAGGCTCCCCGCGATGCCGACGACGAGCAGCAACCGAGGCTCCAGCCAGGACGACACGCGCTCGGCCAGTGCTCCCGCGTCGCCGGTACCCTCACCGGTGAGGATGACGGCCACCGGCCAGGGCACGCCCGGTACCGTGCCCACCTCGGCCGCCGTTCCGGCCGGGTGCGAGATCCGCCGTGAACCGCGCAGGTACGCGTGAACCGCCGCGAATTCCAGGGGCAGCGGAGTCAAGATGACCACCCCTACTGGCTCACTCACTTGCCACCTCGCTCTTAAGTCACGTTCGGAATACCAGGCGGTCTCGAAGTCACCTTGTGGATCGGTTTGGCGGTGAGCGCTATTACGTCATTCCGCTGGGCACCCCAATATGTAGAGCGCCGAGATGTTTGCGCAAATACTAACAGTTCGGCCAGTCTTGTCTTATTGGGTAACGAAATGGCAACTGGCCGCCTAACAGCCCGGGGCGCCGAAGCGGCTGATGCGGGTGGCCCACTTTCCGTTGGTGGCACCGTCGAAGTACTCCTGGGCCGTGACCGCGCAGACCTGGGCCGGGTTGGCCGGGTCGATCACCGTCGAGGAGTAGTCGCCGAACCGGTTGTCGTTGGTGATGCCGCCGGCGATCAGCCTGGTGTCCTTGCCGTTGAGCGCAGGCGGCGGGTCAGCGGCGGCGATGGTGACCGCGGCGACGGCCGGGGAGACGGGGATCCCGCCGGCCACGTCGGTGTAGGCCCAGTTGAGGAAGATCGTCCGGGACGCCCCGTTGATGCCGACCACGATCGAGGGGTTGAAGTCATCGCTGGACGCGCTATGGAAGGCGACGTTAGTGGCGACGGTGTTGCTGTCGGGGTTGATGGCCCCGTACCTGACCGCGGGGTGATTGGAGACATTTGCCTGGTGAGTGAACCAGATGCGGGTGCCGTCGTAGGTGGGAGGCGACGTTATCCGGGTCGAGTTGCCCGGGGTGCGGGCATCGAGGTCGATAGGCTTCGACGTGCCAGGCTGGGCGGCGTCGCGCGTCGGCGGCACGACGGACTGCGCGCTGGCGATGGTGGCCTGGAGGGTGAAGATGGTGGCGTTGGTATTTCCGCTGTTGTCCATCCGGTACAGCTCGTAGCCGACGCCGGGGGCGGTCGCGACGAAGTAGCTGTGCGCGGTAGTGATCATCGGGGTCCCGCCGCTGGAGACCGGGGTGGCGTAGTGCACCGGGCGGAAGACCTGGAAGTCGGTCGTGCAGGTATCGCTGTAGGCGCAGGGCTTGGGGTAGGAGAAGACCACGTCGGAGATGAAGGTGTCGCCGTTGGTGAAGTTCTCGCCGGCGAACAGGAAGGCGCCGCGGTCTTGCCCGATGGCCGGCTGGTCAATGTAGGTGCCTTCCGCGATGCCCGTGACCGAGGCCTCCCCGAGGACCGAGTACTCGGTCCACAGGCCGCACGCGTCACCGGCCGCGCTGTGCGCGATGCGCAAGAGCGTGACATCGGGCAGGTGGGGGCCGGTGGGCGGCGGCGGTGACTTGACGGCGATGATCACCGTGAACCTGCCGCTGACGTTGTCGTAGATCACCCGCGGGTCGAACAGGGACTCCCCCGGCTGCTGGCCGAAGAAGGCGTTCAGGTCGGCGGGGCAGCCGGCCGGCGCCCCGCCCCGGGTGTAGACCTGCAGGCGATTGTTGACGACCTCGACGATCTGGGTCGGGCTGGCCGCGGCGTTCGGGTCCGGGGGCCGGTTACCGTCGGAGGCCAGGCCGGGGAAGTTCAGGTTCAGCGCCGGCGTGAACGCCGCCGCGACGCTGACCCGCGCGGCCGCCGTCGCCGGTGACGCGAGCGCGGGCCGCCGCGGGGCCACCGTGCTCGCGGCCGGTGCCGTGACCGGCTGCCCGCCGGAGGCCTTGCCCCCGGCGGCTAGGTCTCGCAGGCTGACCACCGTCTTCTTCGACGTGTGCCAGACGCCGGCGGCACGCTGCGCGGCGGCCCCGCCGGGGGTAACCGCCTGCAGCGGCCCGGCTGCCAGCACGCACGCCACTAGCCCGGCCCCGGCCATTAGCCGCCCGGGGATGGGAATGAGCTTCATCAGGTGCTCCCTGCGCCTCGCGGTCATCGGGTGCGGCGTCACTTGAGCCCGTTGGCCGCGAAGGGGCTGCGGTCAGTACCGACGCCGACGGTGGTGGTCTCGATCGCTCCGGACGGGTTGCCGGTGACCGTCCGGGACTCCGGCTGGATCACGCACGCGGGGTTGTTCGGGTCGTCGGCGGTGCACCCGGCGGCCTGCGGGTCGGTGACGACCACCAGGTACTTGTGCTGGGGGGCCGGCGGCGTGAAGTAGAGCGGCTGGCTGTCCTTGGCGGCGCAGCCGCCGTCCGGGCCGGCCTGGTAGGGCAGGGTCCCGGCCTTCTGGAAGGGGCTGCCCGCGACCGAGGTGTCCTGGGTCCACACCGACACCTGGTGGCCGGAGGCCGCGCAGTTGAACACGCGCAGCACCCCGACCCCGGGGTCGGCGGCGGGCGGCTGGGTGATCCCGCCCCCGGGGGGTGGTGCATCCGGGTCGAACCAGTCCAGGTCGACGCCGAACGTCTGGCTCCCGGTGACCAGGTACTTACGGGCCTGGTCACTCCACAGCGCGTGGGCGCCGCCGTCGGCCAGGTCGAAGCCGGGCCGGGCGGGGCCGGTGGCGGCGTTGTCCCGGAAGAGGCTGTCGCCGATGATGTGCCACTCATAGGACGGGAAGTCCTGCAGCACGACGTCCACGCCGAAGGTCTGGTCGCCGTGCGCCAGGTAGTGGCCGGTCCCGTTGCCGTGGCTGTCGCAGGTCTCCATCGCCAGGGCCTGGCCGGTCAGTAGCTGGTCGCCGCTGCCCTGGCCGCGGAAGATCCAGCAGCTGCCCCCGGTGTTCCAGTCCAGGTCCACCCCCCAGGTCTGGCCCTGGTTAACCAGCTCCTGGCCGTCGTTGAAGTCACGGGCGATGTTGCTCAGGTCATCGACCGGGGCCCCGTTGACGGCCGGGGGCCGGTGGTTGGCCGAGAAGGTGTCCCACTGGTCCGCTGACAGCGGGACCGACTGCGGGAACTGGGCCGGGTCGGGATGGACGGTGCACCGCTCACTGCTGACGCCGTCGCTGAAGCCGCTGGTCGCGACCACGGGAATGGCCAGGACCCGGTAGCACTGCGCGCCCGGCCCGGTGCCGAAGTCGGTGTAGCGGTACTCATCGGCGCCGAAAGTGCCGCCCGGGTTGTCGGAGTCGGTCGCGTAGACGTCCCCCCAGCCGTTCGCGCCGTCTCCGGTGTCGCGCTTTTGCAGGACGAACCGGGATTCGTTGGTGGAGTTGTCATTCCAGGTGATGGTCACGGTGTTCGCGGTGGCCTGCACCGGGCTGAGGTCCGGGGCGGCCGGCTGGGAGCCGGCCCGCCCGATGATGGCCGGGCTGGTGCCCGCGGCGATCGCCTGGCCCGTATCGCGGGCGACATTGTCCGGGCCGGTAAGCCACACCGTGTCGTTAACGCCGTGCGTGGCGATCTCGTAGCCGGTGTTGCCCAGGGCGATCGCCGGGCGGGTGCCCGCGGCCATGGGTATCCCGCCGCCGACCCGGGAGACGGGGCCGTCCGGGAGCAGCCACCCGTCGCCGGCCAGCATCTTGTACAGCAGCCCGTCACTGCCTTGGAACACGATCACGTACCCCCCGGTGGTCAGCGCCTGGATCGCCACCCCGCTGCCCGGCTTGAGCAGGTACGGGTACTGCACGTGGGTCTCGAACGACGCGTTCACCGTCCACAGGTGGTCATCGGCGCCGTGGAACGCGATCTTCCACGCGGTACCGCCGGCCAGGCTACCCGCGATCGCCGGGCTCGTCCCCGGTGCCACCGATAGCGGGCCGCTCACCAGGTGCCCGTCGCTGCTGCCGCCGTTGTTAGCGTCGAAGTGCTGCTCCCACAGCAGCCCGCCCGGCGCGGCGAACGCCTCCTCAAAGGCCCCGCCCCCTTGCACCGAGGTGATCGACGGGCTCGACCCCGCCAGCACCTGCCCCGTGGTCTCCGCCGGGGTCGATGCCGGGCCGGCCAGCAGCCAGTCCTCGCCGGATACCGCGTGCACGTCACCCATCCACGGGCCCGTCTGCGGGCCGATCAGCCCGCCCGCCATCGAGGGGCTGGTCCCGGGAGCCACGGTGCCCGCGGGGAACCCGGACACCTGACCCTGGCCGCCGCCGGGGACGCCAACCCAAAACGATCGATCGGGCGCCACGAGCGACGCCACCCAGCCGCCGCCGCCCAGCCCCACGATCGCCGGGCTCGTCCCCGCCGCCAGCACCGCCGGGACCCGCGTGGCGGTCCCGTCCGGGTTGATGTACCCCAGGTGGCCATCTGCTGCCTGGTAGGCAACCTCATATCCCTGATTCGGGTTCCCGCCCGGCAGGG
>JAICUO010000996.1 GCA_025935815.1 Streptosporangiaceae bacterium | reverse complement strand
GGGCCGGCTGGTGAAGCTGATGTTCTTCCGCGGTCCCGGCCCGGACTTCTCCGAGCGCGACCGCGCGCTGCTAATGCTGCTGCGCCCCCACCTGCACCAGGCCTACCTGGACGCTGAGAACCGCCGCGCCGCCCCTGCCCAGATCACCGCCCGGCAGCGGGAGCTGCTGCGCCTGGTCGCCGCCGCGTACACCAACGCCCAGATCGCCCATCGTCTCGGCGTGACCGAGAAAACCGTCGGCAAGCACCTGGAAAACATCTACGCCAGGCTCCAGGTCTCCAACCGCACCGCCGCGGTCACCCGCGCCTTCCCCAGCCACGCAACCGGATGGCCGCCAGCCTGAGCGCCAGCCCAGCAGCCCGCCGCCAGGCCAGGCACCCTGCCAGCCGCAGACAGGCATAACGCCCAGATCCGGATACCACCATCAGTCCAGCACGCCACAGCGAACAACGTCCATATCGGCGGATCTGGCGCGCGGTGTGTCCGCGCCGGGGCCAACGCATCCCGGCGTTCCAGGGCGGGAATAAGGGCGGCGGCCCCTTCGCCGTCCGCGTGCGCATCCGGGGCGCCGTTTAGGGATCAACCGTCCGGGAAGACCGGGCCACGTCAGAAGAAGCGGGCGGACCAGCGATGGAGGGGGCCACCATGCCTGACTTCGGTGAGATGGCTGACAAGGCCAAGGACTTTGCCGGCGAGCACGACAAGCAGTCCGACGAGGTCCTGGACAAGGCCGCGGAGTTCGCTGACGACAAGACCGGTGACAAGTACGGCAGCCAGGTCCAGTCCGGCGAGGACAAGGCCGAGGACTACCTCGGTGTCGAGGACCAGGACCAGCAGGACCAGGGCGGCAGCTAGCTCGCGGGCACGCGAGGCGGCCGCATCGCGCACGGCTCGACGCGCGCTGCGCGGCAAGGAGGGGTACGTCCTGCTGCGCGGGGCTCACCGCCGCGCGGTGCCGGGGACGGTGTCGTTACAGGCCAGAGGGATGAGCAGCTCAGGACGCGCCGGTCCGGTCGCACGGCGGCCGGGGCTGGCCCGGTCAGGGCCAGAAGCTGGCGCGGTACCCGGTGGGCGTGCGGCCGGCCAGCTCCTGGAAGGCGGGGCTGAACGCCGGCAGCGAGCTGTAGCCGGCCATGCAGGCGATCTCGGTTACCGGGGTATCTCCGGCGGCGAGCTCCTCGATCGCGCGGATCCTCACCCGGCACCCGCCCGGCCAGCCGTCAACCGGACGCGTTCACGCTGCCAGCAGGCAGGCCAGGCCAGGCCAACCCTGACAATGGCTAGAGCGCAGTCAACCCGGCATGAGCGGGTGCCGGGCTGCCTTGCCGATGGGGAAACCGGCATGCAGATCGCCCTGATCTGCTCGTCGCGGACCGTCGCTGCCAGGCGGCGGGACTAGCGCCAGAACGGCGGTTCGCGCTCACGATGCTGGTGACGGGGGTGACCTCGGTGGCCTGCAGACAGCCTGGCCGTCAACGGGGCGGCCAAGCTGCATGACGAGGCCGTCTAGCGCGCTGCTCCGGCGATGCAGGCCGCGACGATGTAGGTGGCGTGCCGGTCCAGGCTGCCGCGAGCGCGGTCGTATCGCATCGTGGTCCGAGGATCGGCATGGG
>JAICUO010000893.1 GCA_025935815.1 Streptosporangiaceae bacterium | reverse complement strand
TGGGACATGGTGCAGCACGTGGCCGGCGCCGTAGCAGATCAGTGCCCTGCGGCCCTTGCTGAGCACCTCGCGTTCCACCAGGGACGCGGCGAACGCGTCGCGCTCGTTGCGCAGCGCGGTTACCTGGCCCGGCGTGGTGATCGTGGTCCAGTCGATGGGCGGGTCGCCAAGGAGCAGCCGGAGCCGCCGCCCGGCGGGCAGCCGCCAGTTGACGGCGCGCAGCGCCCGGAAGAAGTCCTCGTAGGCCGGCTCGTCCCAGGTGGCGAGCGGGGAGTTCGTGTTGTCCCGCCACACCCGGCGCAGCTCGGTGTTCGGCACCGGCTCCAGGGCCAGCAGGAAGCGATCCGCCACGTCCTGGTGCAGCGAGTTGCCGAACTCGATGACCACATCGTCGGCCAGCCCGGGGATCCGGGGATCGGTCAGCAGCGTGACCAGCGCGTCGTGCTGTTCTTGCAGCCCGTGGTATTCGCCGATGGCCACGAGCCGGTGCCGCTGGAAGGCCCCGAAGACGGCGCCGGCGAGATCCAGCCTGGCCGGCTGCCCGCGCTCAGCCGCGCTGGCGGGCCGGGTGCTCCCCGTGACGCACGCGGTGCCGAGTCCCGCTGCGCAGGCGCCGATGAGGCGGCGCCGGGACACGCCGGGGCCGGTCACTGCGCGGCTCGCCGGGTGTCGTGACGGATGGACAGGCGGCCCGTGTGCATGATGGCGACGCGCTGGGCGCGGCGGGCCACGGCGCTGTCGTGGGTGACGAGCACGAGGGTCAGGCCGAGATCACGCCACAGTTCCTCCAGGAGTGCGGTGATCTCCTCCCGGGTGTCCTCATCCAGGTTGCCGGTGGGCTCATCGGCCAGCAGCACCCTGGGTTCCTTGACCAGGGCGCGGGCGATCGCGACCCGCTGCTGCTGCCCGCCGGACAGCTCGGAGGGCAGGTGGCGGGCCCGGTCAGCCAGCCCGACCGATTCCAGGGCGGCGGTCACCCGGCGGCGGCGCTGCGCGGGCCTGGCGCCGAGCGGGATGAGCGCGGATTCGACGTTCTCGGCCGCGGACAAGGTGGGAATCAGGTTGAAGCCCTGGAAGATGAACCCGATCGATTCGGCCCGCAGCCGGGTGACGTGCGCCTCGCGGAGCTGGGCCAGGTCGCGACCGGCGAAGGAGACGGTCCCGGTGCTGGGCCGGTCCAGGGCCCCGAGGACCTGCAGCAGGGTGCTCTTGCCGTGCCCGGTGCGGCCCTGGACGGCGAGCCATTCGCCATCCCCGATGACCAGGCTGACCCCGCGCAGCGCGGTGATGGTGCGCCGGCCCTTCTGGTAGTTCTTGGTGACGTTGCTCAGCTCGTACATAACTCCCTCACGCCACCCTGGCCAGGGCTTGCGCGGGGCGCAGCTGGCTGATCCGCCACCCGCCGGACGCCCCGGCGATCAGGGCCGCGGCGATGGCCAGGGTCACCGCCACCACGATGGCGCCCACGGTGACCGGGGCGGTGAACGGGACGGCGACGGTGTGGGTGGCGTTCGGGTTGGCGAAGGCCTGCACCGGGCCGCCGACCGTGCCGTGGAAGATGCCGCCGCCCGCGGACAGGCCGCCGCCGAAGCCGCCCTGGCCGGTGTTGCTGGTCTGCACGGTGGCGGTCAGCTTCGGCGCGGCCGCGGCCGCGGCCGCCGCGCCGCCCAGCCCGAGGGCGACCCCGGCCGCGGCCCCGGCAATGCCCATGGCCAGGGTCTCGCCCATGACCTGGGCGGTGATCCGTCCGCTGCGCCAGCCCAGCGCCTTGAGCGTGCCGAACTCGCGAGCCCGCCGCCCGACGGCGGCCGCGGTCAGCAGGCTGGCGACCGCGACCGAGGCCAGCAGCGCCAGCACCGCCAGCCAGGTGCCCAGGCTGCTGGCCAGCTGCGCGGTGGTCTTCAGTGACCCGGTCACGCTATTGGCGAGGCTGGCGGAGTTGGTCACGGTAGCCGACGGCAGCAGCCGGGAGATCTCCCCGGTCACCGCGGCGACGTCGGCGGCGCTGACGGCCTGCACGTAGACGGTGTTCACCTTGCCGCCGAGCCCGGACAGGGCCTGGGCGCGGGCCAGCGGTATATAGAGCTGCGGCGCGTTGCTTCCCGCCGCCTGTCGGACGATCCCCGTCACCGTGAACCTGGCCCCGGCGATGGTGACCGCCGAGCCGAGCCTCAGCCCGTGCGCCGCGGCGTAGGCCGCGTCCGCCACTGCCACGTGCGCGTCCGGCTGGCTGGCCGTGAAGGCCCGGCCGGAGGCCAGCCGCGCTGCGGCCAGCGGGCCGAGCGCCCCATGGCCGGGATCCACGCCGGTGACGCTGACCTGGACCGGGGGCTGGAAGCCGGTCGGCGGAGGAGCGTTGTCGGCCGGGATCGTCGTCTTGATCTCGGTCAGTACCAGCCCGCCGGCGGCGGCGCTGACCTCCCTCAGCCGGGCGATGGCCCCCACTGCGGACGCGCTCATCGTGCCCTGGGTCGGGCTGGACAAGGTGTCAGAGTGCTGAACGTACGGCTCGGGGGTGATCTGCGCCATGCCGCCGGAGGCGGGCGCGGTC
>JAICUO010000240.1 GCA_025935815.1 Streptosporangiaceae bacterium | reverse complement strand
GGTACCGAGCCGGGGCCGCTGCCGTTTCGGTGCCCGATTCTGGGAGCGGGATGGGAGCCGACCTTGCTTTCCCGCCCGATGGGCCGGACGCTACGCCAGCAGGCAAGCAGGCGGAGCGTACGGGTGTGTCGCGCCTTAGTCAGGCTCCGGTGCCTTGGATGCCGTCCGAGCGGATGACGCCGTTGTCGGCGACGGCGGGGCGGACCGATACCTGGGACGCGTGGATTAGCGCGGCGGTGAACGCCGCGGCCAGTACTGCGGCCGCCATGAGCGCCACCAAGCGCCTGGGCAGTAGCAGCTTCAAGACACTGATCATGCCTGACTTCCTTCCTGTGCTAGCTGGCCGCGGGTCAGGGCGCGGCTAGCCGGCCTCGTCTCCGCTGGCGTCGCCGGTACCGGCAAAGCCGCTGAGCCGGTCCTGGCTGGCCAGCCGAGCCTGGCCGGTGAGGCCAGCGCACGGCGGAGGCCCGACAAGGCCGATTGCGCCGACATGCGGCGTCGGGAGTTGGACACACCTGCACTCCAATCCGCGAATCCGAGCGGCATCTCCGCTCCTACTGTAATACTACGTAGATTAGTAGTAGTTTGGATTGCCCAGACCGCGAAGTCCTTCAACCAGGCAGTTCACGCCGCCGGGATGGATCAGGGCGTTACCGCTAAGCCTCGCCAGAGTCGGTTCAAGACGCGCGCCCGTCCAGCGCCTCCCGCGGCAACGCCACGTCCGCCGGGCCAGGTTGCGGCGCGAAGTGCGCGACCACGTCGCGCTGGGTGATCAGGGCGGCGATTCCTTAAACCTTCACCCCGGCCTGAGGGTTCCCCTGAAATATCGGGCCTTATGAGTAACGCAGGCCAGAATTCCCGAGGAGTGTTTCACAAGGCAAATACCGTCAGGTCTGTGCTGCGTACCGGTACGGAATTCATGCAGATCAGGGGCGCGGAATTTCCGGTTCTGGTCCGGAGTATTGCTGCGGCCGCGAAGGATTGACGATCGCTATGGCGCGTGGCAGCCTAGTGGGAGACAGTTATCCTCATCAGGGGAGGGGTCATGGCATGGCGGCTGGAGGGAACGTATTTCGAGTCGTGCTCGTGTGATGCGGTCTGCCCGTGCACCTGGTCGGCGCTGACGGCGAGGGCGACTCTCGACCGGTGCCGGGCACTTCTGGCATATCACGTCGATTCGGGCGAAATCGACGGGGTCGACGTCAGCGGCCTGAGTTTCGCCCTGTTCCTGGACACGCCGCCGGTGATGAGCGAGGGCAACTGGCGGGTGGGCGTTTTCCTGGATGACGCCGCGTCTGACAGCCAGGCCGGACGACTCGGCGTGGTCCTGTCCGGACAGGCCGGGGGTCCGCCCGCGATGCTGGCGCCGCTCATCGGCGAGATGCTCGGCGTGGAGAAGGCGCGCATCACCTACAGCGAGGACGGCCGCGGCCATCATGCCAGGATCGGCGACGCCATCGACGTCGGTGTCGAGGACTTCGTGGCGATCGAGGGTCATGACCCAGTGCAGCTCACGAACGTGTTCCATCCGTCGAATACGACGCTGACGGTCGCTCCGGCTAATGTCGCGCACCTTTCGACGTTCGGGATCGACTGGGGGCGCGAGGGGCAGAGCGGCTTTTCCGCGCCGTTCTCATGGTCGGGGTGACCGGCTCCGCGGAACCGACCCGGCTACGGCCGGGACTGGCGACCCGGGAGGCCGCCCTGCTGCTGATCGCGGCCGCCGCGGCGTGGGCCGTGACCGTCATGCTGACCCGCGGGATGGCCGGGATGACCGGCACGATGGGACTCGGGCTGGCCGTGTTCCTGCCGGTGTGGACGCTGATGATGGCCGCCATGATGCTGCCGTCCGTGGTGCCAACGGCCTCGCTGTACGCCAAGACCGTGCAAGGGAACCGGACGGTGCGGATCGCCGCGCTCGTGGGCGGCTACCTGGGTGCCTGGGCGGCGGCCGGCCTGCCGGCGTACGGGCTGATCTGGCTCGTCGGCTGGCTGGCCGACCGGCATCCCGGGGCGGCGCACGTCATCGCCGCGGGGCTTTTCGCCGGCTGCGGGATCTACCAGCTAAGCAGCCTGAAGTCCAGGTGCCTGGCGCACTGCCGGTCCCCGATCGCGCTGCTGTTGCATTATGGCTCGTACCGGGGCTGGTCCCGGGACGTGCGGGCCGGCGCGCATCACGGCGGGTACTGCCTGGGCTGCTGCTGGGGACTGATGCTGATCCTCGTCGCCGTGGGCGTGATGAACGTGGCAGCCATGGTCGGCCTGGCTGCCGTGGTCTTGCTCGAGAAGACCTGGAGGTGGGGTCCTGCGCTCGGCCGACTGGCCGGCATCGCCGCGCTAGCCCTGGCGGTGGCCGTGCTCTGGTTTCCCTGGCTCGCCCCGGGCCTGCACGCAACGCCCCCGATGATGACCTGACAACCGGGTGCCCCCGGAGCGCGCCTGGTCGGGCAGTCCGGGGGCCGTCGTGGCGACCGGGCGTTTCCTAGCCCTTGATCGCCGCCGTGAGGCGCTTCCAGTCGGCGGCGCAAACGCGCAGGACGGGACCATTACCGTTGTTCTTGGTGTCGCGGACGAGGACCATGCCGGCAGCGGTGCCGGCCTCTAGGCATTCGCCCCCGGATCCGCCGCTGTAGGTGGACTTGCGCCAGTTATCCGTCAAGGTCTCTCCCGATCGCCCGCATGAGGTGCAGCGAGTCCTTCGGGGACAGGGCCGCCGCGCGCAGCATTCCCATCACCTTGGTCAGGTCCGCGACCTCGTCCTGTCCCTCGATGAGCCGGCCGCCGCCGTAGCACTCGGTGTAGGCGACCGTGGGGCCTCCGACGCGTTCGTAGATCCAGATTGGTCCCTCGGTCCCCGCGTGCTCGTGCGCGGTGAACGGGAGTACCTGAATGATGATCCTGGGCGTTTCGGCGGCCTTGATCAGCTTACCGACCTGCTCGCCCATGATCTCCGCATCTCCGATGACATGCCGCAGCATGCCCTCGTGCATCACGTACCACAGCATGGGCGGCTTGGGCCGGGACAGGATGTCCTGCCGCTCTATGCGGGCCTCGACGGTGCGCTGGACGGACTCCTCGTCGTCCCAGGGGCGCTGGGCGCAGATGACCGACCGCGCGTATCGCTCAGTTTGCAGCAAGCCCGGCACCGCACCGAGGCACCATCCGTGGATCGTGTCAGCCTCGCGCTCGTGCGGGAGGACGGGGGCGAAGAACGGGGGATAAGCGTTGCGCCGCAGGTCCTCATACAGCCGTAGGAACGTGCCTGGCAACTCGAAGGTCTCGTCGCAGCGCTGGGCGAAGTCGTCGCTGGGGGAGCGCTCGCCGCGTTCGACGTCGCTGACGAACGACCCGCTGTAGCCGATCCGCTTGCCCAGCTCGACCTGCGTCCAGCCGCGGGCCGTGCGCTGGGCCCGCAATTCCGCGGCGAACGCGCTCGTTCCGCTCTGCTCCGCACTGGCCATGGTCCCCTCCGCGATTCGGTGTCCGCCGCCGCGTAATCCAATTCCGCTGCGCAGTCACGCCGGGCATTGATTTCCACTACTTACGGTACGCCCCGAACGGCAAACTAAACCCACGGTTTCGAGGACGCACCGCCCGAGCAAGGGGAAATGACGTGAATGCCAGCAACAGTGCGTGGCCCATGACCACATCTGTCAGCTATGCTCGACCCTCTTCACCTGATCCGGAATTCCTGGCGGGCCTGCCGCGCCGGTCCCGGCTGGAGCTTGGCGCCTATGAGACGTCCCCGCGAACGGCGCGCGGGCATATCGTGCGGGTGCTGGAGGAGTGGTCGCTTCCTGAATTCCAGGACGTGGCGACGCTGATCGCCACCGAGTTGCTCACCAACTCCGTCCTGGAGATCGCCAAGCACTCCTGGGCGGTACTGCCGCCGGTGCGGCTGTGGCTGCGCGGCGGCCCGCCCGGCGTCGTCATCTTCACCTGGGACCCGGTCATGGCCGCCCCCGCGCCGCGCGCCGCCGGTGAACGGGACGAAAGCGGACGCGGCCTGGGCATCGTCGCCGAGCTCAGCGCGGCGTGCGGTTTCTACCACGCGGCGGACCCGGCCGGAAAAGTCACCTGGGCGGCCATCACCACCCCGTGAGCCCGGCCCCGGGGAGCCGCGATTGCGTAATCGCGGTCGTTGGCGGCCATCAAAGTCATCACCACAGGAGAAGGGTGCCGGAAATGGCAGGCGCACGATGCGCGTGCGGCTTCACGGAAGCCGAGCACGTGGACGAGACGATCAGCGACCACCTCTTTGAGGTGTTCGCGCCAGACGATGGAAAGGCGGCCGACGGGCGAGTGCACCTGGAAGGGGAAACCAGCCTGCTCTGCCTGTGCGGCGCGGGTGGCAGCGCCAGCGAATTGGACGCCCATTTCCTAGCCGTATTCACCCCGGCTGACCTCGTCGGCACCGATGGTGACAAGCACGAGTCAGTTACCGTGTCCGGCGGGAACCCTAACCGGCCATTTCGCCCGGATGCAGACCTCGGCGACGGCCCCTGCTCATGATCGTGAGTCATTTCCGGTACTATGGCGCAATGTCGCAGACCTTATGCGCCTCATCGGCATCCAGGGCCGCAGCCCTTGATTCGCGTCCCCGGTTTCGCCGTGGTCACGGGACGGGCGCCCGCCCGGATGCCCGCCGGGGCCGTCAGCAACGGCGATGTTCATGCCGCCCGGAGGCGTGACCCGGAGCGGCTACCGGGGCGCACCGGGCAGCCGGTCAAGACGGGACACCGGAGGTAAGCGGCGGACCGAGGCTAGTGATTGGAGGTCGCCCGGCCAGGCCATCGGGGCGCGGAAACGGGCTCCGCGGCACGGGTCCCGAACGGGTACCAGCCGGTAAGATGTGTTCCACGGCCAATATTGCGCGCGCTCGGTTGTCGTGGCGCTCAGCGCGGCTAATAGTGGCCCTGTCCGGGGGGAGATAGCGAGGAGTCTTGACATGGGGATAGCTGAGAGCTTGCGGGTGGAGCGCGCCCCGGCCCCCATTCGTTCTCGTGTCCTGGACAACCTCCGGCAGGCGATCCTTGAGCACAAGCTGGTTCCCGGCCAGCGGCTCATCGAGCGCGAGCTGGTCGAGCTGACCGGGGTATCCCGTACGAGCATCCGCGAGGCCCTCAGGGAGCTGGCAGCGGAGGGGCTGGTCACGACGATCCCGAATAAGGGGACGGTCGTGGCCGAGGTCTCGGTCAAGGAGGCCCGGCAGCTGTACCAGGTGCGGTCAGCCCTTGAGGGGCTGGCCGGGCGGCTGTTCGTCGAGAATGCCAGCCCCGCGCAGCGGCGGGCGCTCGCGAGCGCGCTGCGCGCCGTGGAGCGGGCGGCCGCCAAGGGCCCGGCCGCCATGCTGGCCGCGAAGGACAAGTTTTACGACGTGCTGTTCGAGGGCGGCGGCAACGAGGCGCTGCGCTCCATGGCGGGCACGCTGCACGCCCGCATCAACCTGCTCCGGTCGATGTCGCTGTCGCGGCCGGGCCGGCCCGCCGAGAGCCTGGCCGAGCTGGGCGAGATCGTGGCGGCGGTCACCGCCAACGACGCTGACGCGGCCGCCAAAGCGTGCAGCCATCACGCGGAGTCGGCGGGCATGGCGGGCTTCAGCGCCCTGGCCGAGCAAGCAGGCGGCTAGGCCCGCAGCCCGGCGCCAATCCCGAGGCCAGGCCGCCCAGTGAACAACCAGCGCCCCGTCCGTTACGGCGATCACATTGTATGATGATCATACGCTGGTCAAGCTGAGGAGTTACCTGGTGGGAACCGCGCACGGAATTCAGCGGGAAGGCGCGACCGCGGTCGCCGGGATGCTGCACGGCTACGGCGTCACGCACGTGTTCTTGGTGCCCGCCATCTTGCGGCGCACCTTCGCTGAGCTGGAGCGCCTGCACCCGGAGATCGCCCCGGTCGCCACCCACGGGGAGAAGGCGGCCGCCTACATGGCCGACGGCTACGCGCGCGCGAGCGGCCGCCCGGGGGTCTGCGGCGCGCAGGTCATCGGCGCCCTCAACCTGGCGGCTGGCCTGCGCGAGCCGTTCCTCGCCCGGTCTCCGGTGATCGCGCTCACCGGCGGGCGGCTCCCGGCGACCAAGTTCCGGCAGGTCTACCAAGAGGTAGATGACCTGCCCGCGTTCGACCCGGTCACCAAGTTCAACGGGTCGGTCGACGACGTCACCCGGCTGCCCGACATGCTCCGGTACGCGTTCCGGGTGGCGACGACCGGCTCGCCGGGACCGGTTCACCTGCAGATCCAGGGGAACGAGGGCCAGCTCGACCGGCAGGTCGGGGTGCTCGATGACATCGTCGAGCCGGAGTTCGCGGCGGTCCCGCCGCTGCGGCCGCGACCCGATGACGAGTCCGTGCGCGCCGCGCTGGCCCTGCTCGAGGCCGCGGCCCGGCCGGTGCTGGTGGCAGGCGGCGGAGTCCGCTGGTCCGGCGCCGGCCGCGAGCTCGGCGCGCTGGCTGAGGCGCTCGGGATCCCGGTGGCGACCTCGGCGAACGGCCGGGCCGCCATCACTGGCACCCACCGGCTGAGCGCGGGCGTGGTGGGGACCTACTCGCGCGAGTGCGCGAACCAGATCGTCAACCGGGCCGACCTCGTCTGCTTCATCGGCACCCAGACGGGCGGCATGACCACGCACTTCTGGGCAGTGCCGCCAATCGGGACGCCCGCTATCCAAATCGATATCGAGCCGGCCGCCCTCGGCCGGAACTACCCGCTGCAGGCCCGGGTGCTCGGTGACGCTCGCGTGGTGCTCAGCCGGATGCGGGAGCTGGCCGACCCGGCCACGGCAGCGCGGCGGGCCGGGTGGCTGGCGGAGGTGGCTGACCTCAAGGCGTCATGGCGGGCACGCCACGATAGCGTCATGACCAGCGATGACCTGCCAATCCGGCCGGAGCGGCTGTGCGCCGGACTGACCTCGCTGATGCCGGACGACGCGATCGTCTTGGTCGATACCGGGCACGCTGGCATGTGGATGTCCCAGTACTTCGACCTGACCCAGCCCACGCAGGACTACCTGCGCAGCTGTGGTCACCTCGGCTGGGCCTTCTCCGCCGGGCTGGGCGCCAAGTGCGCTGTCCCCGGCCGGCCGGTCATCGCCTTCACCGGGGACGCGGGCCTGTACTACCACCTGGCCGAAATCGAGACGGCGGTCCGCTGCAACATCAACTCCGTCACGATCGTCAACGACAACAGCGGCGGCAACCAGAGCAAGCGCGGCTTCGATGCCGCCTATGGCGGGGAGCCGACGCCGGCGTCCCGGCGGATGTGGACCTACACCGACGTGGACCTGGCCCGGCTGGCGACGGACATGGGCGCGCTCGGGATCCGGGTCGACAAGCCCGGCGACCTGCGGCCCGCACTGGAGGGCGCGCTGGCGGCCGGGCGCCCGGCGGTCATCGACGTGCGCACCGACATCGAGGTGACGGCGCCGCCCGCCGTCACCTGACCGGCCGGCGCAGTGCTGACCAGCCGGCGCAGCGCAGACGCGCCGTCGGCCGGGTGGCCGGCGATGGCTCACCAGGCGCGCGGCAGGTCCTCGGTGCGCAGCACCCAGGACCGGGACAGCTCGCTCACCCGGTCGGCCAGGCCGACCTCCGCCAGGACGGCCCGCGCGTCCGACCCGGCCCGGCCCGCCGCCCGGCCGAGCACGAGCGGGGACTCCGACAGCCGGACGGTGAGCCCGGGCATCACGACGGGGCCGAACTCCGCCGACTGCTGGATAAGGCTGAGCCCGAGCTTCATCGCCGGCTCGCGCGTCATCACCTGCCCGGTGGACAGCACCTCGTGGGCGCCGACGCCAGCCTCCCGCAAGGCGTGGACGGCCTCAGCCGCCGGCCGCTGCCCGATCGCGCCGCTCAGTGCCGCCTCCACCGCCCCGGCATCTCCCGGGTCAACCCCATCAGCAGCCTTCATCCAGCTAACGGACCGGAGCGCTGCCCATTGCGAGGGCCTCATGCCGAGGAAGATCCAGCCGTCGCGCGCCTGGTAATACCGCTGGAATGGCCCGGCACCGAGCGCCTCCGGGCCGCGCGGCTCGCACCGCGGCGGCCGGCCGGCGTAGTCGAGCATGAAGGTCGCCTGGTGGTAGGTGGCGGTCTGCGCGAGCGAGGCCGTGACCTTGCCGCCCGCGCCGGTGCGGGCGCGGTGGAAGATGCCGAGCGCGGCGGCGAACGCGGTCATGACCCCGGAGCCGAAGTCGACCACGTTGTACGGGCCCAGGATCTCGGGGACGTGGTGATCGCCGCCGGCCCGCTCCATCATTCCGGTGATGGCCTGCCCTTGCGTCTCATAGCCGCGGCGGGCGCCCCACTGGCCGCCCTCGCCAAAGCAGGTCACCGACACGAAGACCGCGTCCGGGAAGCGCGCCTTGACGTGCTTGTAGCCGATGCCGTAGCGGTCCGCGGTCCCCTCGGGGTAGTTCTGGATGATCACGTCACTGCGCGCGGCCAGCTCCCAGAAGACGGCCTGCCCGCGTTCCGCCTCGACGTTGAGCAGGATGCTCCGCTTGCCCCGGTTGACGATGCCGTGCGCGGTCACCGAGCTGTTCGGCCCGTTGATCTTGATCACGTCCGCGCCGTACTCGCCGAGGATTCGCCCGCTGCTCGGGCCGGCCAGGATCTCGGTGAGGTCGAGGACCCGCAGGCCCGCGAACGCCTGGGTGACGTCCCCGGCCGGCTCGGCGCCGGCGGCGGCTGGCGCGGCGGCGGTGGCAGGGTCGGTGGCAGTGCCGGACCCGGCGGCGGGCTGGTCCGCTTCGGCGACGATCGCGTCGTGGTCGGCGTCCGGCAGGCGGCGGGGCCGGGGTACCCCGCCGGGCGCGGCCAGCGCGCGCACCGGCAGGCCCGCCATCCAGGTCTGGCCGTACACCGGGTCGGTGACGGACACGACGTGCCCGGCCAGCTGGGCGTGCGGTGTGTGCAGCCACTCGCGGCACGTGCGGATGAAGCCCAGCGGGACGCCGGCCTCGGCGGCCAGCTCGTCCCACTGCGGTGCCGTCCGGGTCCGGAACATGACCCGGAGCCGGTCCTTCAGCTGCTCTTCCAGGTCCTTGTGGCGGGCCAGCCGCACTCCGTCGGTCAGGCCGTCGGCGGCCCACGCCTCCTCGCCCGCGGCGTCCAGCAGCCAGCGCAGGAACCGGGCGCTGCCCCCGATGGGGTCCATCCGGACGTACCGGCCGTCGGCGCACTCGTAGGTGCCGCTGCCGTTGCCGCCATGCGGCTTGGGCGGGGCCAGGCCGTCGGACTGGACGAACGCGCCCGCCTTCCCGATCAGCTCGAACATCGCGTGGAACAGCGGCACCTCGATCAGCTGGCCCCGGCCGGCCCGGTGCCGGAACGTCAGCGCCGCCACGACCGCGGTGGCGGCCAGGAACGCGGCGAAGTTCGACGCCAGCGGGACCGCGCTGTAGGTGGGCCTGCTGGCGTCCCAGCCCGGCGGCTCCTGGCCAACCCGGATAGAGCAGTTCGCGGTGGCCGCGTCGATCACGCCCTCCCAGCCGGGGACCGCCGCGCGGGGGTCGTCACGGCCGAAGCCGGGCAGCGAGCAGTAGACCATTCGCGGCGCCAGCGGCGCGAGCCGCTCCCAGCCCAGGCCGAGCCGGTCCATGACGCCGGGCCGGAAGTTCTCGATGACCACGTCGGCGCCCGCCGCCAGCCGGACGGCGACCGCCGCGTCGGCCGGGTCCTTCAGGTCCAGGGTGATCCGGCGCTTGCCCCGGTTCAAGAAAGCGTCCGATTCGGCCAGCACCGCCCCTGGCCGGTCCACGTGCACGACGTCAGCACCCTGGTCGGCCAGCATCAGCGCGGTCAGCGGCCCGGCCACGTAATGGCCGAAGTCAACCACCTTGATGCCCGACAGCACGCCTGCCGCGGCCACCGTCTCCGTCATCGTCTGCTCCTTTGGTGCTGCCTGAACTAGGGCCGGCCGGACTACCGGGCTGGGCCGAAGCTCGGCGGAGACATGACCGCCCGGTCGGTCCTGACGTCGATCACCGCGGGCAGCCCGGACGCCCTGGCCTTGTCCAGGGCCGCCGCGAAGTCGGCGGGGTCGTCGACCCGTGCCCCGTGGCAGCCGAAGCCGCGGGCGATCTCGGCCAGGTCGGTGTCGTGGAACTGCCAGTTGGTGACCTGGTCAGCCGAGTCCTTGTCCCAGAGGAAGGCTTCCTGGTTCATCGAGGTGTTGTTGTTGACCACGACGATCACCTTCAGCCCGTACCGCCGCGCGGTCTCCAGCTCGCTGAGGTGGTAGTAGAACCCGGCGTCGCCGGTCAGGCAGATGACCTCGCGGTCGGGGCAGGCGCACTTGACCCCGAGCGAGGCGGGCAGGCCCCAGCCGAGCGACCCGGCGGCCCGGACAATGGACTGCCGGCCGGTCAGCCGCAGGTGGCGGGCGCTCCAGGCACCGACGTGGCCGGTGTCGCCGACGACGACCCCGTCGGCTGCCATCTCGGCGCCGATCATGGCGAACAGCCGCTCGGGGCGGACCGGCACCGCGCCCGACGTCTCGATCGGCTCGACCTCGGCGCGCCAGCCGGCCCGGATCCCGGCGACCTCGGCGGCCCACTCGGCCGGCGCCTGGCTGGCGGGGGCGGCGGTGGCCGCGTCGGTCAGCTGCCCGAGGACCGCGCCCACGTCGCCGGCCATGGGAACCGCGCACTCGAAGTTGCGGCCGATCTCGCCGCCGTCGATGTCCACCTGGATGATCCGCGCGGCGGCCGGGATGAGGGTCCAGTTCCGGGTGGTCATGCTGCCCAGGGCGGAGCCCGCGACCAGCACGACGTCGGCGCGCAGCAAGATCTTGTTCGCGAAGTCGGCCCCGTAGTCGCCGACGACGCCGCCGTAGAGCCGATGATCGGAGCCGATCGTCGCCAGGCCGTTCAGCGTGGTGACGACCGGGATCCGCAGTCGCTCGGCCAGGGTGACCAGCTCCCGCGCGGCGCCCGAGCGGGCCACGCCGTTCC
>JAICUO010000723.1 GCA_025935815.1 Streptosporangiaceae bacterium | reverse complement strand
TCCGTTGCCTCTGGGACTGGAGCGACACCGGAGGTAAGTGACATTGCGTCATAGCACCGGAAATGACACACATCACGGCAACGGCGGGGCGAGGAGGCGCCTAGAGCCGGAGCGGCCGCCTGATTCGCGGGATTAGTCCGAATAGGGGGCGGCTTCGCGGCGGCCCGACAGGCGTACGGACGGAGGCCGCGCAAGTTAGGGGGCCTGGGGGAGTGGTTTGCATCCCCCAGGAAAATAGGACTCGTGACGAGACAGGTGGCTGGGATCTTGCTGGCGGCGGGGGAGGGCTCCCGGCTTGGGCAGCCGAAGGCCCTGGTGGAGCTGGGCGGGCAGACGCTCGCGGAACGGGGAGTGGCGACCCTCTTGGGCGGGGGCGCGGACCCGGTGCTGGTCGTGACCGGGGCGGTCCGGGTTTCCGTCCAGGGCGCGTGGACGGTGCGGAACCTGGACTGGCGAACCGGGATGGGATCGTCGCTGGCCGCCGGGTTGCACGCCCTTGATGTCGCGCACGGCCCTGGGGACCCTGAGCCGGCTCGCGGCCTGGACCCCGAGGCGGGCGGGCGGGCGCGCGGATCGTCCCCGGCGGACTGGGGGTGGGAAGCGAGCGCCTCGGAAGTCAGTGCCGCGGTCATCGCGCTGGCCGACCAGCCGCTGGTCGGGGCGGAGGTGGTGCGGCGGCTCATCGCCGCCTATGACGCCGGCGCCCCCGTCGTAGTCGCCGCCTACGAGGGCAAGCCGCGCAACCCCGTGCTCATCGACCGTGAGTACTGGCCCGCCGTGCTGGAGATGGCGGTGGGCGACACCGGAGCGCGCCCCTTCCTGCGGGCGCACCCGACGCTGGTGACGCCCGTGGAGTGCGGCGACATTGGCGGCGCGTTCGACATCGACACCCCCGCCGACCTGGCCCGGGTGGCGGCGGACTGGCCGGCGTCGCCGCCGGCGTGACGCGGGCAGGCGCCGGGGAACGGCCAGTCGGCCAGGCTCGTTGCGGCGGGGGGATCGGCTAAAGGGACTGCAGGCCCCAGTGGTGGGTCACCGAGTCGCCGGGCTCGAGCCGGACGCAGTCAATTCCGGAGCGGAACGCGTTCGGCGGGCAGGTCATCGGCTCCACGGCGACGGCGGCCCGGTAGCGCTCGGGCTCCAGCGAGTCGCTGGTGAAGACCTGCAGCCAGCCGTAGCTCGCGTCCATCCACATGCCGGTGCGCGCGCCGCCTCCCTCGAGCCGGACCCAGGCGCGGCCATCGCTGTCACGGCTGAGGCTCGTGAACGCGTGGTCGAGCACGGTGGAGGCCAGCTTGCGGGGGACGCGGAAGTCGTACTCGGTGCCGGCCACGTCCTGCGGCGGCCCCGTCGGGATCAGGCGATCGTCGACGGGCAGCCACGAGGCCGCCGGGAGCGTGAGCTCGCTGTCGTCGACGCGCTGGGTGGCCACCGTCAGGTACGGGTGGTTCGCGGTGCCCCACGGCGCGGGGCGGCTGCCGACGTTGGCCGCGGTGATCGTGACGGCCAGCCCGCTCGCCGCGTCCAGCGAGTAGGTGGCGTCCACCTGGACGGCGAACGGGTATCCCTGCGCCCCGTGCCCGCGGCTGCGCAAGGTGACGCTGGCCGGGTCGCGCGTCACCACGTCCCACAGTGCGTACCGGGTCAGGCCGTGGATCGCGTTGGCCTTGTCCGGCTCGCTGAGGGCAAGGTGGTGGGTGGCGCCGTCGAATGAGTAGGTGCCGTGATCGACGCGGTTCGGCCACGGGGTGAGGAGCTGGCCCGCGCCGTGCGGGGGTAGCTCGTCCGCGTCGAATCCGGCGACCAGCGCGGTGCCGCCGCGGGTCAAAGCGCGCAGCGTCGCGCCGAGCGCGGTCACGGAGGCGGCGTACTCGCCGGCCCGGATCTCATACTGCTCACCACTAAGCGGGGTCGTCATGGCGATCAAGATACCGACAGCACCTGGGCGGCGCGACAGCCGGCCACCAGGCCCCAGGCGAGATCGGCCGCGCCCAGGCCAGCGGCTGGCCCGGCCGGGTCGGCGGCGAGCAACTTGCGCGCGGCGGGCTCGACCGGCTCCTCGCCCGCCACGCCGTGCAGCACCGCGCAGACTTCGGCGGCTGCTTGCCCGCGGGAGGCGCAGGTGAGCAGTGACGCGGCCAGCGGGGTCGTCCGCTGCCGGGCATAGCTGGTGACGGCGGCGCTGAGCCAGCCCGCGAGCCAGACGGCGCGGGTCCCGCCGGGAATGGCGCCGCCCAGCAGGCGCAGCGCGAGCAGCATCCCGCACAGCACCCCATCGCCGCCAGGCACGATGCCGGGCCCGAGGCCGACGAGAAGCTCAGCCTGCTCAACCGCGCCCGCCAGGTCGCCGCTGGCGCAGGAGGCCGCCAGCGTCTTGACTGCGAGATGGCTGGCCATCGTCGGCCCGGGGGTGGCCTGGGCGCACACCTTGCCCAAGATGGCGGCGCCGTGATCGAGCCGTCCGCGCGACAGCGGGCCGAACACCGGCGACGGGTCCCACCAGCGGCGGGCCGCCACCGTAAGGTCGGCGAGGCGGATCGCGCCGCCGCCGGCGCGCACGCACACGGGACGCGACTGCCCGCCGCGCGTCCTTCGCGGGCCTGCGATCCTGGTGGCGGCCGGGCCTGCCACAGCCGGGCCTGCCACAGCCGGGCCTGCCACAGCCGGGCCGCGGCCGGCGGGGGCCGGCGCGACGACGGCTTCCGTAGTGACGTCGGTAGCCGTCCGGGTCGCGGCGGCCAGGATGTCAGACGTCACGCCAGCGACGATGATCGCGTTGGGCAGCCGGATCGCGTCCGCCGCGGAGATGGCCACCACCCGCGGATCGGAGTCCGGGCCGGTCCCCGATCCGGGGAATTCCACCAGGACGGCACCGCGAATGACGGCGATGACCCGGCCATCCGTGCGTGGCCCGGTTAGCAGGTCGCGCACCGCGAGGCTGGCGATGCCCGCCAGCTCCACCGGAGCGCCCGCGCCAGGCTGCCCCCCCACCACACTTGGCAGCTTATTACCCGCGACCTTGCCAGCCCACGGCGCCTGCGCCCCGCGATGATCGCGATGCGCGGCAAGTAGCGGTGAATGCCAATTACCGGGACATGAAGGCGCTTCCGGCTGGTCCTGGGAATTCCCGCAGGTCATGAGCCGGCGAGGCTGCTTGGGGAGCGGGGGACCGTCAGCCCCGCCGGCGATTAAGACTCTAGCGGCTGGAAAGCGGTCCGGACGAGAAGTTGGCTGTTTAGGTATGGCGCGTAAGTATTCTGAAATGTTCAATACGTATCGTTCGCAGACCCTGGACGCGGGCTTGACGCCCGCTCCTTTACGGCGACTGAGCTGGGAAGTTACTTGCGCGTAGGCTTCAGGCGGCCGTTGCGCAGCGCCTCCGCGGCGAGCACGCCGAACAGGTAGAAGTACGCGGCCTCCTCGTCTTCGAAGAAGCGCACCTCGTGCCGGGCGTCCTCCGCGCAGCTGAACACCTCGTAGCCGCCGTCCGTCTTGAACAGGCACATCGCTCCGGTGACCTCGTCGTCGACCGCGTAGGCCGAGCGCGGGATGTCCGCCATGTCAACCAGGTCGGCGAAGACAGCTGACATCGCGAGCCGGGGCTTGCGCGCGGCCCGTCGGCCGCGGACCGCGGTGCCCGCCGGGGTCGCGTCGATCAGCGCGCTGACCGAGGGCGGCTGCGGGGTGGCAGCCGGCGCGAACGCCGAGAGCGGGGCGACCCGCACCGTCGGCGGCTCCGCCGCTGGCGGCATCGCGGGCGC
>JAICUO010000362.1 GCA_025935815.1 Streptosporangiaceae bacterium | reverse complement strand
CGCTGCCGGTCAGTGCACTGCCGATCCGGTTCCGCCTCAACCAGATCGACGGCTGCCTGGGGCTGGACATGTGGAGCGGCGACGCCGGCCTGGCGCCGCGGGCCGAGCTGGAGTCGGTGCTGCTGGCCGTCGAGCGCCTGCTGGTGGCCGCCGCCCGCGGCGACGTGGCCAGCGGCCGGATGCCCCAGCTCATCGGGCTGGAGCCCATCGCCGGCACGCCCGACCGGATACTGGTCGACTCCTGCTGGGTCGACGTAGCCGACGTACAGCGCCTCGTCGACGACGCCGTCACGCCCGCCGTCGCCCGCGTCTTCGCCTCAGCCGACGGCCGCCCGCTGGTCGCTCACCTGACCGCCACCGACGCCGTCGCCACGCCGCAACAGGCGCATGCCCGCTGCATGGCCGCCCTCGCCCGCCACCCCACCGCCATCACCCCGCGCCACTACGTCATCTGCCGCACCGCACCGCCCGACCCGGCCGACCCCGCCGCCTGGCCCGCACCCCTGGCTACCGGCACCGGCCGCGACTGAAACCACTAAACGGGTCGTCAGGCGGAAGACCGAAGCCAGCCAGGGTAGCGGTGGTCCAAGCCCGCCGGTCCGCTGTCTCGCCCGTGATTACGAGTTACCCCGACTCGGGGTAACTCGCATTATCCCGAGTCCCGGGTTATCCCGAGCTGACGGTCGTCAGGCCTATGTGGCGGGGTCGGCTGGATGTCGCTGTTCGGGATAATTCGGGCGCTGTTGCCGCGCCATGATCGGCGTGAGTTCCTTGTCTGGTCCGGGACCTTCGCCCCGCTGTGCCGGGCCGCCGGGATCGGCGCCGTTCCCGGCGGCCGCAATCCCCGGATCCATGACGTCCGCCATTATGCGGACGGCTGGGTTATGTGCCCTGCCGTGGCGTTTCCTCCGACAGGGGCGGCGGGACTCGTGTCGCAGTCCGCATGATCCTCCTGGGCTGGGTCAGCGCCCGAGCGAGTCGAGCCAGCCGAGCAGGGACGAGTCCGAGGTCCAGTCCGAGGTCCAGTCCGGCAAGGCGTCCGGGGTGAGTGGTTCGTAGGCGTTCTCGATCGCCCTGCGTTTGGCTTCGGCGTCCGCTCTGGCGTAGATCTCGGTTTGGAGTCGCGAATCCGCAGGATCCCCGGCGGTTGCGTTCGAATCTGACACAAGCATCCTCCGCGTTATTTGGCTTGTCTAGCATCGGCATCCGGTGCCGCCAGGCACCGCATCTTCGAGGTTCAGCAGTTTCCTGACGCCCCGTCGGTCGACCTTCCCGCCGGGGAGCAACGGCAGGGACGGCAGGACCACCACCTGATCGGGTATGTCCATGCCGAGCGGGGCCCGCAGCTTGCGGAGCAGGTCCGGCACGGCGGCCGGGTCCGGGCCTTCCACGGTCAGCACGATCTCGCTGCTCGACATGAGCTGCATGCAGCAGGCCGCTCGGACCTCCGGCAGCTCTGCCGCCACCGCCTCGATGCGTACGATGTCCACGAAGATGCCTCGGCGCTTGACCAGCGAGTCAAGCCGGCCGGCGATCACCAGGTTCCCTTCGGGGTCCAGCAGGCCGCGGTCCTGGGTCTGGAACCGGGTGATGCCGTGCTCGCGGCGCAGTCGGCTCAGGTCGTCGGGCGAGCAGGTGCCTGGCAGATACCCCAGCGATCCGTGCGGAGTCGTGATGACCACCATCCGGACCCCGCCGTATTCGCTCACTGGCTCCACGGGGACGAGGTCGGCCTCGCACTCAGGCAGCGGACGGCCGACTGGCTGGAGGCCGGCGCCGCAGTCGGGCGGTACCTCGTAGTGGAACCGGGCGAGTGTGGTCTCGGTCGGCCCGTATAGGTTCACCACCCGGGTGCGCGGCGCGGCCTCGCGCCAGCGCCGTACGTGCCGTCCGTACAGCGGTTCGCCCGCGAACAGCGTGTACCGCAACGAGCCCACAGCCTGCCCGGCCGCGTCCAGCCATCTCGCGCTCAGGCTCGGTACCGCGTGCAGTACCTCGATATCGCGGTCCGCCAGCCAGGGCAGCACCGCGGACGGCGCGGACCGGATCGCCGGGCCCGCGATGTGCAGCTCGCCGCCGGAACACAGCGGAAGCAGCAGATCGCGGTAGACCACGTCGAACGAGGGCGAGGTCAGCATCGCGACGCGGGTACCGGGCCGCATGTCTAGCTTGGCGATCTCCCAGTCGATGAAGGCCAGCAGCCCGGCGGCCTGTCCCACGATGCCCTTGGGCGTGCCCTGGGTGCCGGAGGAGAAGACCACGTAGCCGGCCTCGGCGGGCAACGTCCGCGGATTCGCCTCTCCCGTCGGCTCGGCCTCGTCCTTATCGGCCCGGAGCACCGCCGCGGGCCGGGCCGTCGCCGTGATGGCGTCCTCCTCGTACCGCGGCAGCTCCTCGTCGAGGAGCAGCGGCACCAGGCCGGCCGCCCGGGCTCCCAGAAACGCCGGCGGCAGGCCGGTTCCCTTGCCGGAGAGCACCGCCACCAGCGTGCCGGGTGGCAGTGCGAGCGCCGCGCAGCGCTGCCGCCACCGGTCTACCCGACGCCACAGTTCCCGGTAGCCGAGCACCTCGGTCGTGCCGACGACGGCCGTGTGATCCGGGTACCGGGCCGCGATCTGGCCGACGCGTTCGGCGACCGGGCATGCTGCTACCGGTTCTTCGACCGTCGCATCTTGTGTCGCATTCTTCAAGGATCCGGGTCCTCCTATTCCTCCGTAACGATGTTCTGAGCGTCACCTTTGGGCATCTTCTTGGTTGCCCGAAGTCGGCGAGGAAGCCCGGCGCGTCCCGCCACGACCACGTGTGGTGCTTGGAATCACACGTCAATGGTGACTACGGGCGATCAAGATCATCGAGGCGACGGCTTGTTGGATGGTGGCAAGATCCGCGCCAGCGGACCTGCTTCGAACTCTTGCGTGCTCGTCGGCCGGACAGCCGACAGCCGTGACACCTACGCATGGCCGGGTCACCGACTGGGTCGGAGTAGACGTGCGCATATGGACAGGCTGCGAAGGCAGCGGCGGTTGTAGGCCGTCGGCGGGTTGACGATAATGGCGCCAGAATTTCACCGACAGAGGTTCCGGAGCTGTGACCTGCGGATCAAGATCACTACTCCTGGCTCATCGATGTCAGCGTGTCCGGACTCGTCGGTGCCGAGGTAGTCAACGACGTTGACGTCACAGCATTCGTGAAGCGCGAGCTAGACCGGCGGCACCCGGAACGCTTACAGCTGAAAGCGTACGGACGCTGGTCAGGGTGCCGGGAAGGGCGGGGCGTCCGCCTGGCAGACGGTGCCTACCGGGGGCAGCGCCCCTGTCAGCAGGTAGCTGACCTTGTAGCTGGTGGCGCAGGCGTCCGGGTTCAGGGCCTCGCTGTGCCCGAACTGGTTGATGGTCAGCAGGCGGGCGTTGGCCAGGTCGCGGGCGGTGGCAACCGAGTCGCGGTAGTTGACCGCGGTATCGCCGGTGTTGCCGAAGACCAGGACCGGGTTTGCGGTAGGCCGGTTCCACGGCCCCGTGTAGCGGTCTTGTGCCCCGTTGCCGGGCCACTGGGCGCAGGGCTCATCAATCCATGCCTCCTCAGGGCCGAATCCGCCGAGGCTCCGGGCCGCGTTCCTGGCTATGGCGGGGTAGCTGCCGGGGTTAGCGGGATTGGAGGTGTCGCTGCAGAGCAGCGCATAGAGTTGCTCTATTCCCTTGTAGGCAGGCGGCAGGGCGGGCGCGCTGGTTCCCGCCGCGGCAGCAGGACCGACGCTTCCCGCTGCGGGGCCGCTCCCCGTCGGGTTGCCCCAGCCGCTGGCCGCTTGCGCGACTGCGCCGCTGCCGGCCGCCGTGGTGCCCGTGCCGGATGCGATCCAGGCCTGCTGCAGCTCGGCGGCTTCCCGGGGCCACTTGGCCGCCTGCGCCGGCGGCGCAGCCGTGATGACGCTGGCGTAGGTGACGGCCTGCGGCGGGCTGCCGATGGTCACCGGGTGGCGTAGCAGCCGGGCCAGCAGCATGCTCCACTTGGCCCGGGTGGCTGCCGGGCTGCCTGCCGAGAACGCGCACGCGGATGTGCTTGCCTGCCCGCACAGGGTCAGGAACCCGGTCATCGCCCCGGCGTTCGCCTCACCATCCCCGTCCCGCAGTTGCACAGGCAGTGTCCCGTCGGTGCTGCTCCACGTGACGGGGTCGAGGCTGGCGTCCAGGAGCATGTGGCCGACCTTGCCGGGGAACAGGTTCGCGTACACCTCGCCGAGCCCGGTCCCGTAGGAAATGCCGTAGTAGCTCAGCACCGGGTCGTGGACGGCCTGGCGGAGCACGTCCATGTCCCGGGCAATGTCGGCGCTGGTGTCATGGCCGAGCAGGGGGCCGTTGCGCTGCCCGCACAGTGCGTCGAACCGGGCGAAGGTCCGCTCGAACGCCGCCTGCTGCGCCGCCCCGACCGGGAACGCCGGCGTGCCCGCGAAGATGAACGGCGTGCCCGCGAAGAACGCGGCCTCTGCCGCTTCACTGGAAAAGCACCTGATGGGGGTGCTGTGACTGAAGCCGCGCGGGTCGAACGTGACGATGTCGTACCGCGCCCGGAGGACCGCGGGGACCTGCGGGTAGACCTCCTCCGGGAAGACGTCGACCTGCTCGGAGGGCCCGCCGATGTTGATGAACAGCGACCCGATCCGGTGCGCCGGGTCGGTGGCCAGGTGCCTGATCAGCTGGATCGTAATCTTCGCGCCGCCCGGCTGCCGGTAATCCAGCGGCACCCGCGCCGTCGCGCACTGCATGCCGCCACCGCAGGGCGCCCACGCCAGCTTCGGCACTGCCGCCGCCGGCACTGCTGCGCCTCCCGGTGCGGCGACTCCAGCGGACCCGCCTGAGAACGCGGCGTCCGTGGCGGCGGCCAGGCCCCGCCCGCCGGCCCCGGAGCCGGCCGGAACGGCGAGCATAGCCCCGAGCGCTGCCGCGCCTGCTGCCATGATGGCGACTGCCGCGCGGCGCCGGCCCCGCCCGGGCCGGCCTGCCTGGCCGGCCCGGGCACCAGCAGGCGATCCGCCGCGGGCACGGTCCCGCAGCCAGCTGTGGTTATCGGTCACCTTAGGTCCTTTCGATCGTCCACGCCAGCGCGTCCTCGTTTGTGGTTCTCCATCGGTCCCAAGTAACTCGTTCCTTCCTGACGGCCCCGGATGAGGCACTTGCACGGGAATCGCGGTCACCGGCGCCGTCCGGGCATCGCATGCAGGCAGGCCATGATCGTGATGGCGGCGAGGGCTGCGACTGAGCCGGTGACGGCGGCCCTCGGCGGCCGTCGTGCCGGTCATGCCAGTTGAGGTAACCATGCGGGCGGGGGAAGGTCACTACGGCTGGGAACCGTCCTGCGGTAGGGCTAGGCATACCCGCTGGACTCGCCTTACCGTCACTGACAGCCGCGCCGGGCGCGGCTAGCCTGGCAGGCATGTCCCCGCAGACACCGCTTGAGGCACTGGCCGGGCGCCGGCTGCCGGTCAGCGGGTGGCCGTGGCGCTCGCTCGGGTACGTGCTGGCCACGCTGCCCTCGGCGCTGATCGCCGCGGCGCTGCTGGCCGTGCCCGCCGTGCCGTGGCTGGTACTGGCGGGCGGCCCGTTCCCGGCGCCGACGGTCGCGCTGCTGATCGTCCTGGGCTTCGTCCTGGTCGTGGCGCTCGGCCCGCTGATCGCGGTCCCGGTCGCGGCGACGGCGCGGTGGCGGCTGGCGATCGCGGACCGGCGCCCCGCCGGGCATGCCCGGCGCATGCCGGGCAGCGGCGGCGTTGCAGGCTGGCTGCGGGCACGGTATGCCGACCCGGCCGCGTGGCGGGAGGCCGGCTATGCGTGCCTGCTGGCGACGGTTGTGCCCGCTGCCAGCGCCGCGGCGCTGGCCACGCTGTTCCTGGGCGGGCTCTTCCTGATCAGCCCGGTCACCCTCGCGCTGATGGGGGGGTGGGTCTCCCTGTTCTCCTGGCGGGCCTCGACAGTGCCGCAGTCCGTGCCGTTCTTCTTCGCGGGCCTGGTCCTGCTGGTCCTGTGGTCGTACCTGGTGACGATGGTCGCCGGGGCAGACGCGGCGGTCACCCGCGCGCTGCTGTTCAGGGGCGGGCCGGAGCAGCGGCTGCGCGCCGAGCTCACCGAGGTCGCGGCGTCCCGTGCCCGGCTCGCCGGCGCGTTCGAGGCCGAGCGCCGCCGCATCGAGCGTGACCTGCACGACGGCGCCCAGCAGAAGCTGGTCGCGCTCACCATGCAGCTCGGGCTGGCCCGGCTCGACCTGCCGCCCGGGCCGGCCGCGCAGGCCGTGACCGCCGCGCACGAGCAGGCCAGGCAGCTGATGGCCGACCTGCGGGACCTGATCCACGGCATCCAGCCGCAGGTCCTCACCGACCTCGGGCTCCCCGCCGCGCTCAGCGAGCTCGCCGACCAGGCACCGGTCCCCGTCACGGTCTACTCCGGCCTGACCGGGCGGCTGCCGGGCCAGGCCGAGAACACGGCATACTTCGCGGCGGCCGAGGCACTCACCAACGTCGCCAAGCACTCCGGGGCGGCCAGCGCCAGCATCACCGCCCGCGCCGCCGGCGGCATCCTGGTGCTGGAAGTCCGCGACGACGGCCGGGGCGGCGCCGACCCCGCCACGGGCAGCGGGCTGACCGGCCTTGCCGACCGGGTGGCCGTGGCCGACGGCAGGATGCTGCTGTCCAGCCCGCCCGGCGGCCCGACCGTCCTGCGAGTGGAGATTCCGTGCAAGAACACGAGCAGCTAGCACCCGTGATCCGGGTAGTCCTGGCCGAGGACGGGGTGCTGCTGCGCGAAGGCCTGGCCGGGCTCCTCCAGCGGTTCGGCTTCCACGTCGCCGCGTCGGCCGGGGACGCCGCCGGGCTGCACGCCGCCGTCGCGGAACACGAGCCGGACCTCGTGGTCACCGACATCCGGATGCCCCCCTCGTTCACCGACGAGGGGCTGCGCGCCGCGGTGGACCTGCGACGCACCCGGCCGGGACTGGCCGTGGCCGTGCTCAGCCAGTACGTCCAGCACGCCTACGCCGCCGACCTGCTGGACTCCGGCGACGGGCGCGGCGTCGGCTACCTGCTCAAGGACCGGATAGCCGACATCGAGGAGTTCACCGCGGCGCTGCGCCGGGTGTGCTCCGGCGCGACAGTGGTCGACCCGCAGGTGATCAGCCAGCTCCTGCGCCGCCGCCGGGACCCGCTGGCCGCGCTGTCGGCGCGCGAGCAGGAAGTCCTGGCCCTCATCGCCTCGGGCCACTCCAACGCCGCGATCGCCCGAACGCTGACCGTATCGAAGGCAGCGGTCGAAAAGCACGTCGGCAACATCTTCGCCAAGCTCCGGCTCCCCCAGGCAGACGACACCAACCGCCGGGTCCTGGCAGTCCTCGCCTACCTGCGAGGCGAGGCACATACATACATGCCGGGGGATAGCGCGAAACCCGCATCCCTGCCTAAAACCTACTGAGCCTCCGGCCCGGCCTTGCCCTCGCCCAGTTCGCTCATCGGATCAGCGGACGGGGCGCTGGCCAGGTCCTCCGCGATCGCCAGCGAGCGCACGTGCCCCGGGTCCGCAAACCAGGGCACGCTCTACCGGGAGAACGTGTGGCCTGACCATCTCAGCATCAACGAGTACCACGGGGCCGAGCAGCATAAGTGGACGAAGCACCACCCCGTCGCGGGAGCTGTACGAGGCATGGCTCGCGCTGCCCTTGATCATCCTCGCGGGTCTCCGCTAACCCGGGCTCTACGCCTGCGGCAGTTCCGAGGAGCAGGACGGGCGTGCAGAGGACTTCGGACATCCGCGCAGACCACTCCGGACATTGACACCTCCGGCTAGCTTTACCAGGTCATCAGCGTCCTTCTCGCCCGCGTGGCATGAATGAACAAGCTAGAGATCGAACTCACGCCATCACTTGAATATGCAGAGGTTTACCGATCGGCAGCGGCGAGCCGATCAACCATTCTGTCGCCACAATGAGCACCGCCGTCAGGCACTGCCCTCGAGACAGATCG
>JAICUO010000203.1 GCA_025935815.1 Streptosporangiaceae bacterium | reverse complement strand
GGCGATCTGGGGCGGGCGTTGCTGGGGGGGCATCGGGGGCCCGGGTGCCGCCGCGGGAGGGCCGCTCGCGTCATGATCAGCGCGTGTGCCGTGCGTTTGGCCGCCATCCGCGGCATAACTCACGGCACTCGCGGCGGGCCGGGGATCGGGGGGCTGTCGGCCGGCGAGTGAATCGGCGATGCCGCGCATTTTGCACCGGCTCTGACCGCGCCGGGACGCCTCCTTCCCTGTCGTGCGGGCGGTTGATGCTGGTCATGCGGGCGCTGGCCGGGCGCAGAGCCGGTTCCAGCAGCTGATCAGCATGGTCCGCACGGGCATCCGGGAGCCGGCCTGGTGGACGCTGCGGGGCCCTTGCTGGCCGCTGACCTATCACGGGGCGCACCGGATGTTCGAGCGGGTCAACGCCTGGCTTGGCGCGGACTGGACCTTGTTGAGCCGGCCCGGAGCGCAGTGCCGGGATTGCTCCCGGTCCGTCTCCCCGGACCGCTCGCCGGACCCGTCGTACCAATCCGCGTCCTGTCGAGTAGCCGGGGGCGTCTCAACCCCGGCTCTCACAGATCCGTACGTAAACCTCTCGGTATATACGGCTCTTGTCGTCCTGGTCACCAGACTCGCGGTATTGCTGCAGTCCAGGCCCAGTGGGCGATTGCCGCCAGGACCGCACCTGCCCGCTGATCTTGCTCAGGGCCTCCGTGCGGGTGAGCGGCCCGTCGGCGTTCGATCCGTTCGAGGGTCACGCGCGGCAGTTGCTGGCGGAGCCGGATCGCTTACCCCGTAACGCCGATCAGAAGATCGCGCCACCCATCACTAACCGTGAATGGGCTGAATGCTTACCTGGTAGGCTCCCCAGTGAACTACCTGACTCTGGGGTATAGCAGGTCACCATTCGGTCTATTTTGGGCTTCCTGGTCGTGCTGATGTGCCGTCGTACGAGTTTGGTCTCGTGCTCGTTGCAGGTCCAGGGGTACTGCGTCATCGCAGTGCGGTCTAACCTGGCCGTGGCAGGTTAGGAACCGTCCAGGATGTAAGCCATTGGAACAGGTATCGGTGGATTTATTACCGTCGAGTTCGAAGGATGTGAAATGGGTTATCAATTCACGCTGAGACTCAACCGGGTGATAACCGGCGAGGAATTCGCGGCCCTGGGCAAGGCGGGCTGCACTGGTTTCACCATGACCACCTACTCGCTGCCGCTGGACGACTCCGTCGTCACGCAGATCGACGCCGATACCGAGGCGGCCAACCTTGCCGAGGCGATTCAGGCGGGTCTCGATGCGGTCAACGCGGTGCCAGACCTCAGGGTCAGCACCCTCGATGTTCCGTCGCAGCCCAGTGGACTGCCCTGACGGCCTGCGGATTCTCCGGTAACAGGAACCGGGGATAACCACGGCATTCAGGCCATCAGTGGCCCCGAGTACCAGGGCGCGGTGACCGAGGTCGCCATCGGGAACAGGTCTCCTTGACCCGCCCGGGTCGGCTGGACTCACCGAAGGCGCTCCGGCGCTCGGCGACTGCGCGTTGCATCTGGGCGGCCGTGACCGTCGTCCAGGCCGGCAAGGCGAGGAGGCTCAATCCCTTGCATTTCCGACTACTCGGCTGTCTCGAGGTCGTCGACCAGGAGACCAGCGTAGCCATCGGCGGCATCCGATCGAGGGCGACGCTTGGGTACTTGCTGCTCAGCCACAACTCGGTGGTTCCGGTCAGCCGGCTCATCAAGGCCCTGTGGCCCGGCGGGCCCCCGGCCACCGGCCGCAAGATGCTGCACAACGCTATCTCCCATCTGCGCGGTGTCCTCGGCGTGACCGGCATGACGGCCGAGGCACCAGTGCTGCTGACCCACGGTCCCGGCTACTTCCTGCGGGTGCGGCCCGAGTCGCTCGACATGATCTGCTTCGAGCGTCAGGTGGAGCACGCCCGGGGCGATCTCGCGTCCGGCCGGTGGGAACAGGCCGCTAGCGGGCTGCGCGACGCGCTTGCCCTGTGGCGCGGGCCTGCGCTGGCCGACCTGGTCGAGGCCGGGGTGAACTGGGCCGAGCTGATCAGCCTGGAGAACGTCAAGCTGGCGGCGGTCGAGGACCTCGTCGAGGCCCAGCTGGCCATGCGCCAGTACGCTCAGGTGATCAGCAAGCTGGAGGCCCAGCTGGAGGTCCTCCCGCTGCGGGAGCGGATGACCGGGCAGCTGATGCGGGCGCTCTACCACGGCGGCCGGCAGTCCGACGCGCTCGCGCTGTACCAGCGCACCCGGGCCTTCCTGATCGAGGAGTTCGGCCTGGATCCGAGCCCCGGGCTGCAGCATCTGGAACGCGCCATCCTCAACCACGACCTGGCACCGGGCGCGCCCGCGGGCCGGGCCGTCGGCCACCTGGCCGAGCGGGCCATCCTCGCGGAGCCGGTCCCGTCGCGGCCCGCACCATCGGCTCTGGAGCCGGTAGTTCCAGCCCGGGCCGCACCGGTCGCCGTGGCAGGTGGGGAGATCAAGCAGATCAGCCTGGTTCTCATCCGCGCTCTCGAAGAGCCGGCCGAGATGCTCGACCCGGTGCCCTTTGCGCTCGCGCACGAGCACGTCACCCGGGCGATCGAGGTCGAGGCGGCCCGATGGGGCGGCATGATGGTCGGCATGCTCGGCTCACTGTGGATGGTCGTCATGGGGGTGCCAGCCACCGGGGAGTTCGACGCGTGGTGCGCCATACACGCGGCGCAGGCGATCAGCGACCGGCTGGCCTGGCAGCTTCCCGCGGAGCGCAGGGCCAGCGCCAGCCCGGCCGGCACGGTGGCGGTCGCCACCGGCAAGGCCCTGGTCCGCCCGCAAGAGGGCGCCCTTCCCGTGATCACCGGGCCGGTGTTCGACCGGGCCATGGCCCGGCTCGCAGCCGCGCGCCTCGGCGAGGTCTCGATCTGCGAGCAGACGGCCGCCGCGAGCCGGAACCTGCCGTTGGGGAACACGTCGGCCGGAAGCACCCGGAGTCGTTCGTCGGGCGTGAGCGCAACCTGCCCATCCTGTAGCGCTCGCGGGCGCAGCTACATCGGCTCAACCGCACGCATCGGGTGACCGTCCTCGGGTCGGCCAGGATGGGCAAGACCCGGCTTGTGGCCGAGTTCGCGAGCCTTGGCCTCCTGGTGCGCCGGCTCCGCCGGGCGATCGCCGAGCACCGGTTTTCGGGCACGTGGACACCCTCCTGATGGACCTGGGCCAGCGCGCTTCTTCAGTCAGGTTCCTGATCAGGGACCGCGCGGGCTAGTTCGCCAGCTCCTTCGATGCCGTGTTCACCGCGAAGGGGCAGCAAGATTGTGGCCAGCCCGCCGCAGTAACCCTGGCTGCGGCATGCAAGCAGATCCAGCGCGAGCGGTAGCCCGTCCGCCGTGGGTGCACGCAATGCACGACACGGTCCTCGGGTGGCCGGTAGGGAAGCCCCGAGGCAGCCTGCCCGGCGACACGGGTGCGCGCGGGCCCGGCCGGGCCGGGCCCGCGCGGTCATTGCGAGTGGTGGTTAGGCGGTAGTGGTCGTGCTGGGGCTGCTGCTGTGGTCCATCCTCTGGTTGGTGTTGCTGACAACGCCGGACCCCGGTGTCACCACGGCTGTCCATAGCGTGTCTCCGGGGCCGTTGACGGCGATGGCGGCGGCCGTGGAGCCCCTGATCCCGGCGATGCTGGGGCTGGCGCCCGTTCTAGCAGCGCCGATTTGGAGGTTGTGGGGGCCGTAAGTTCCCGCGGAAGCCAGCATGCCGTCGATGTTCACGAACGCGATCTGGTAGCCGCCGTTCTGGCTGATGGTGGTGATGCCTGGGCTGGTGCTGGGGAACATAGGCAAGCCGGTGTCCCCTGTCCCGGAGGTCCCGGCGGTCCACAGGTGGCCGGTGTTGGCCTGGAACGCGATCTCCCACTGCGCGCCGCCGCCGTTGGGCGAGGTGATGCTCGGGCTGGTGCTGTTGTCCATGCCCAGGCCGAGGTCCGCGGTCCCGGCGCTCCCGGCGGCCCACAGGTCGCCGGTGTTGGCCTGGAACGCGATCTCGAAGCCGGCGCCGGGCTGGGAGGTGATGCTCGGGCTGGTGCTGTTGTCCATCCCCAGGCCCGTGTCATGCGCGCCGGTGTTGCCGTTGTAGGTCCACAGGTCGCCGTTGGCGCCCTGGAACGCGATCTCATAGGCGCCGTTGGTCAAGATGGTCATGGACGGGCTGGTGCCCGTCGCCAGGAACTGGCCGAGGGGACCGGAGCCGCGGGGCCCGTTGGTGTACAGCTGAGCGTTGCGATCGGCGAACGTGACCTGGTAGCCGTTGGAGGACAGCGCCGAGATGGACGGCCGGGTGCCCGGCTCCATGCCCAGCTGCAAGGGGTTGATGCCGCCGTTCGTGTCGGTCGACAGCGTGTCAGCGTTGGTCTCGTACGCGGTCCATTGCTGGGCGCCGAGGCCGCCGTCCGCGTACGCCGGGGCTGCGGCCAGCGTGGTCCCCGCGATGGCCAGGGCCGCCGCGGCGGCCTGGGGCACCGCCCGGCTGGCTCGCGGCCGCGAGCGGGAGGGCTTGATCAGGGCCATGGTCGTGAACGGCCAGAGTGACTGCATGATCCTCCTTCTAGACGTTAGCTTGCACTGCGCGGGCGCGGGCGCGTCCGGGCCGGCTGCGGGGCCGCGACGGGCGGCAGTTCGCAGCCGGCGGACGTCTTTGTCCCGTCCGGCCCGGTGACCCGCTGGCTGGCCAGCACTGCGGAGCGGGCGTGGCGCATCCGGCCAGCAGGACAGCTGATGCGCGCAGGCGCGCCCATGCCTCCCCTAGCGGAGGTCTCGTGATCATCACGTCAGGTAATAGGAGCCGGGGTTACACACCGCGTGGGGCCGAGCCGGCCGTGGCGGCGGGCCGGCCGCCGCCCTGGTGCGCGAGTACGAGGACTTCTGCAACGCGCACCGCCCGCACCGCACCCTGAATCAGGCCGCGCCGCTCCGCGCTCTGCCCGATGGCGTCACCAGCCTAGACTCTGTCCGCCGGCGGCGGCGCGACCGTGCCGGGGCGTGATCCATGAATATCGCCTGGTGGCTTAGGGTTTCGGCACGCACAGGATCCGGCTCATACTGACCCCCTGGATAGCGCTGCTTCTGCTTCCGGTTCTTCGATCAGCTTCTTCAGGCGCAGGAGCAACGCGTCTGCGGTTCGTCCGTTGATGATCCGGTGGTCATACGAAAGGCCGAGGCCGACCCTCTGCTGCTCGAACGGCTCCCCCTCCGCGGACAGCGCGATGTGACGACTGATACCAGTGAGGGAGGCGATGCATGCCAGTTGCGGCGGAATGATTTCCTGGACCACCACCAGATCGTCCTGGCAGTGGATGGCCAGGGCGAAGTTCGCCCCGTCGGTCGGCACCGGTGACTCGGTCTCCTGCGCCGGGTCGGCCGACGGCCTGGCGAGGAGCGCCGCGATGTCTGTCAGGGAGTGCTGTTCCGCGTCCCGGATGGTCCGGAAGCCGTCGCCCGTAGCGCCGCCCTTGGTGACGGCGACATGGGCTCCGTCTGACACGTGCACCTTGTCCGGCCCGGATAGTGTCCCGAACGCCAGCGGGAAGTCTTCCCGGCAACCCGCGATGGCACGCACGACAAGTTCGGTCAGGCCCGCCGGGTGGACCCCGGGGGGGAGTCGCGAGATATGGTCGAGTGCAGCGTCCACGCGTACGCGGATCAGGCTGAACGCGGACGGGATCTGGTCATGCGATGCGGTGACCGCCTGGCCGGGTCCGCTGCTGGCTGATGGGCTGCGGACGGCCGGCCAGGCTGCCTCCGGTTCGGGTACTGGCGTCACGTCGGCTCCCGACGTGCCCGTTTGCGCGTCCTGCACATAGGCGATCGTTTCGCCGGGCGCGCATTCGTGGCCTGCCGGCACCCGGATGCGGATGACGCCGGCCTGATCCGCGGCGATCTCCTCGATGGCCTTCGAAGTCTCCACCACCGCGACCGCGTCATCGGTGTCCACCGTGGCTCCCTCCTCGACTAGCCACTCGACTAGGAGGTACGTCTCATCGTTGCTGTTCAGCTTGGGTACGGAAATCCCCCTGCCGCAGGCTGGGGTCGGGTCGACGACCGCCCGCACCGCTGCGGGGGCTGTCGCGGGCACCGCGTCCGCCGACCGGGCGGTTTCCGTTCGGTCGAGCCGGGCCGCTTCGGGTGCCCTAACCCTTGCGATGTGCGGGGCGTTGCGCCAGGCGCGGACGCTGTCTCGGATGGTCTCCGCTTGCAGCAGCACCGTGCGCTCCAGGTGGGGGGCTGACGGGATTACCCGGTCGGCCGAGTGGACAAGCCGAACCGGCTGCCTCAGTGAATGCCACGCGCTCGCGTGCAGCCGTGCCGCGATTTCCGCTCCCCAGGTACCGCCTGCGGTGCTCTCCTCCACGACCCACGTGCTGTCTGCGAGCTCGACCAATGGCAGCACCGGCTCCAGTTCTGGCGGGTAGAGCCGGCACGGCACGAGTACCTGGACATTCAGGCCGTCCTCGCTGGCCAGTTCGTCGGCCGCCTGCAGCGCACGGCGGGCGGTGCCCCCGGTCGCTATGAGGAGGACCAGCGAGCCGGACCGCCCGGGGGCGGATGCCCACGCCCAGTTTTGCGCATCGTCCAGGTATCCGAATTTAAAGTGCTCCCCTGCCCTGCCGTTGCGAGGACGTCGCTCGGTGTAGAGCAGCTTGTCCTCGAAGAGGATGGACGGCTCCGTGCGTGCGGTCAGGTCCGCGAGGATTTCGTACGGGTCATGAAATGGCGTCAGTTCGTAAAGTGCCAGATGCGGGATACCTATAAAGAATTTCTGCATGCTCTGGCTATGGGTTGGTCCATATCCGCGGCCGCCGCCCACCGGGCAGCGCACCACCACGCGCATCGGCGTATGCCGCCCATACATTGAAACCGACTTGGTGATGAAATTAAGTATCTGGTCGAATGCCAGTGCCAGGAAATCACCGAACATGACTTCCACGATGACGGTTTCGCCACTGAGCGCGAGGCCCGCGGCCACGCCGAAAATCGCGTTCTCGCTGATGGGAGTGGACAGCACCCGCTGCGGAAAGGCAGTAGACAGTCCCTGGGTGGCGCGGAAGGCCCCGCCGTACGGGTCCGCTATGTCCTCACCTAGCAGATATGCCCCCGTGTCGGCCATGACCCGGTGCAGTGCCGCGTTGAGTTCCTCGACAATCCGCGGCTGACTCGTCACCATGGCGCATCACCGGCCAGTGGGCGAGCGGACACCGTCGCGGTCACCTGTGCGACTCGATCACGCGCCTTCGCGTCAAGGCGATCGAATGTCGCTGGATCATTGCTTGCTGCGGCCCGCAGCCAGTCCCTTTCCGCGAGCCTGGCGATTGCCGCTGGTGCCCGTGAGTCGTCCCCCTTGCTATGCGGCCCGAGGCGGAGGGTGTGGAACACCGCCACGTGCGGCCTGTGCTCAGCACGCACCCGGGCGACGTCTGCCGCCATCTCGGCCCGGACTGCAGTGATGTCAGTCGAGTGGATCTCTTTGCAGGTGATGCCGAATCCCGCGGCACGGCCGGCGATCGTGCCCGCCATCTGGTGAGCGGTCTCGGTCGACTGGGCGATTCCGTTGTGCTCGACCAGCACCAGTACCGGCAGCCGCCACAGTTGGGCCATGTTCAGTGCCTCATATACCGCACCCTCGCCCCAGGTCCCGTCTCCAACGTACACGGCGACTATTCGCGGCAAGCCGGAGTTGCGGAAGTGCAGCGCCACGCCCGTCCCCACGGCTAGGCCTTCACCCTGGATTCCGGTGGAGATATATGAGTCGCGCCTCAGGTGCTGGCTGCCGCCGAAGCCGCCGCTGGCGCCCCCTTGGCGCCCCATAAGCTCCGCAAGCAGACCTTCGGCATCATCGCAGTGCGAGAGATAATGCCCGTGTCCGCGATGATTGCTGATGATGAAGTCATCGCGCAACAGCGGCGCCATGGCCACCGGGATATACTCCTGCCCGATGCAGGTATGAGTTGTCCCGGCGATTTTACCTTCCGCGTACAGTTGAAGAAGATTCTCCTCGAACCGCCTGATGAATAGCATCAGCTCGAGATCATGCAGCGCTATCGAGACCACGGCGGCTCCCCGGAAAATCCATGTATTTCAAACGAAATCAACATCTTGCTCCGCCAGGGATTCCAGTGCCGACTTCAGCGCCGAAACGAAACGGGTGGCGCTTGAGGTCGGCACCTCGCGGCGGTCGTATGACAAGCCGATGAGGATAACGGAACGCGGGGAGATGCGCCCGGTATGCGGATCCCTATAAAGTTCTTGTTCCATGCTCCCCAGCGACACCGCGCAGACGAAGCCGGGAAAGATGATTGGTCTACTGTAGAGCGGCCCATCGGTGGACAGGGTAAGCGCGATGGTTCCGCCGGATAGCTGCGCGGATCGGAACGTGCCGTGTCGTGCGGAAAGCCGGTAATTCAGCAGCATGCGGCTGATGTCCTGCATCCCGATCTGGTCGGCCTCGGGTACGACTGGAAGGTACAGGCCGGTGCCGACGTCGATTGTCACTGCCACGCTCGCCGCAGGACCGGCGAAGAACGCCGGAAAGGCAGGGTACAGGCTGGCCAGGACCTTCACCGCTATCTCGGGCAACCCGACCAGCGTGCGCAATCGCCGGGTGGCCGCTCTCGCGTAGGCGGACGCGGCTCCGATATCAACCTCGACAACGATGAAGGCTGTCGGCGTGGTCAAGTACGACCTGGTGACCGCATCCGCAACGGCCACCTGATTGCGGGACAACAGCACCTCGGGCACTACATCCTCACCTGGGTCCGACCGGGGACGTGTTCACCGTGACCGGGTCCGGCATGTCGCAGTCTCCTCGCAGCGGACGGCTCACGCATCTCTAGCCCCCGACCCGGGCGGGTTCGAGCGAAGCAAGGTACTGTTCCAGTGCGCCCTCGTCGAGAGACTCCACAAAGGACACTGCGGCTGCCCGGGACAGACCTGCCACGTCGGCCCGGTGCGCGGGGTCGTCGAGCAGTCGGTGCACGGCGTCTCGCCAGGGCGCGGTATCCTGCGGCGGTATCACGGGTACCGGTCGCGCGCGGTCGGCTGCCGCATCGTAGGACTCGATCCGACGGACCGGCAGCAGGTACGGCACGTCCAGCTTCGCCTCGGTCAGGCCGCCGACCGCGCTGGCCAGGACCGGTATCCCCCGGAGCATCGCATCGACGCAGGTGAACCCAAACGTCTCGTCCCAGAGCGAGGGCACCACGAGCATCCGTGTCCGACGCAGTATGAGGCCGATGTCGTCCACCGGTTCGGCGATCTCGATGTTCGGCCGCCGGGCCAGTCGGGTCCGGTCGTCGGCGGTTGTCCCCCAGGTCGGTACGGCCAGGAATGGAAGGTCGGGGAATGTCTCCGCGAGGCTTAGGAAGATCGGCAGTCCCTTGTAGCCACATGGGTTGACCATCGTGATCGCGCCGCTGCCGTCGTCGGTGCGCGGTTCCGGGATGCTGCCGTACACCGGGGGGTATAGCAGGTCTGCGCGGATACCGGCCCAGTCGTGCACATACCGCTGGGCGGCCCGGCTGATGGCGAGCGTCCCCGCCGCCCGGCGGACCAGCGCGGCGCCGCCCGCGCTCGGGTAGAACGCGGACGGCCCGAACGGGAGCTGCTGGATGGTGTAGGCCAGGTAGACGACCCTGCCCGGAGCCGCGCCCAGCGCGGCGGCCAGCACCATGGAGCCAGGGTCGTCGGAGGGCACCACCACCCAGTCCGGTCGGACCTCGGCGATCGTGGTACGGACACGCTTCACGAGACCGGACGGGGACCTCACCCCGTGCACCTGAACTCCGCCGAGCTCATACCTGACCGCGGCCTCATCCCGCCCGAGCAACCGTGCGCCGTACCGATCCCACAACGTGTCCGGGTCCTGGTCGCTGGTGCGCATGACACCGCCGAGCGGCGCGACCAGGTGGCACTCGTGCCCGCGCGCGGCAAGCAGCTCCGCGAGAACGCGGTTGGACTTGTTGGCGCCACCGTGCGCCGGAAGATGAATCATGTTCTGCGCGAAGACGATTCTCATCGCGCTGCACGTGCCCCGGACGTACCCGCGAGCAGGCCCTCCAGAACCTCGGCCGCCGCGGACACCGCGTGCTTAGGATCGTCGTCGCGCAGCTGATTGGCGGCGCGAGCCGGATAGCCGGTGTCGGCAAGGGCCCTGCCGAGCATTTTGCTGGCGACGTGCCAACCGTCTGGGGTTGACCATTCCGCCAGGCCCAGGTGGGCCAAGCGGGCGGCGTTGTCCGGCCTGTCCAGGCCGTGCGCCAGGATGACCTGGGGCGTACCAGTGCGCAACGCCCGCATGGCGGTACCGATGCCGCCGTGGTGCACGATGGCGTCGACCGTCGGCAGGACCGCGGCGAACGGCAGGCTCGGAACCCATCGCGCGTGGGCCGGCAGTGGATCAGGGAGCAGATCCCGGTACGGGGTCACCACCAGCGCCGGGCGTCCGACACGGGCCACCGCTCGGATCGCAGCGGAGTAGAAGTCGGCGTGGAGCATGCGACCGGTGCCGCCCGTGACGAGCACCGGCCGTACCCCGCAGGACGGGTCGGTGACTGCGGGCGGTAGGGCGCCGGGACTCTCGTCGTCACCAGGGATGAAGCCGGTGACACGCGCCTCGGGCGGCGCCGACGTGCCCGCCGCGTCGAACCACGCTGGCCAGAGCGCGAGCGTTGGGTTTGTCGTCAGGGTCGGCAGCATCCCCTGATCCGCGGGCAACCCGAACTCGTCACGGATGCGGGAAAGCTCCGAACCCAGGCCGCGGGCGGCGAAGTACGCGGCGACCGGGGCGGTGAGCAACTGGGACGGGTAGAGCGCCACCCAGACCGCAGGAGCACCCAGCACGGCAGCCGCGATAGGGACCGACAGCGCCGATCCGTGCCTACCCACGAGCACGGTCTGGCCAGGGCGGTGCAGCGCGAGCAGGGTGCGCACTTCGAAGCGGAGCTGGTCGAACAGGCCGGTGTGTTCGTAGAAGGCCGCCAGGCTGGCGGGGCTGCGCACGGAGAGCAGTTGCGGAGTCTCGGCCACGTGTCGCGCGTACTCAGACTCGGTGTCCAGCGCGACGAACTGCGCACCCGCCTGGCGCACCCGGTCGGCGTATGGTCCGTGGGTCAGCATGACCACCTCGTGACCGCGCTCGCGCAGGCCGCTCGCCAGGCCGCAGAGCTGGAGAATGTCACCGGCGGTGCCGTGTGTGACGATGATGATGTGGCCCATGGATCAGGGGCTTACGGCCGGAACGCCACGGGCGCGGTCGATGGCGCGGGCGCACACACCGACGGTGAAGTGCGACTCGAAGAGTTCACCCACATCCAGTTCGACCCCGTACTCGTCGCTTACCTGCTGAAGAAACTCCATAAGACCAAGCGACGTACCGCCGAGATCGAAGAAGTCGTCGTCACGAGACGTCGGTCGAATCCGGAGCACTCTCGTCCACATGCTGGCAACCGTCTCTTCGGTAGGCATAAACGGCTCACGCGCCAATGCTTGTCTCCCTTAACTGCTTGCCGCCAGGTGCGCCGGGGTGTCAAACACCTTCGACCGGTCCGCGCGCCACGCGTCGTTTCTGGGCCGTGGGCCACGAGCGTCGCACCCATGCCGACCTTGACCAGCACACTCTCGGCGGCATTAGGCAGTTCCGATGCCACCTGCGCCCTCGGCGTCCGGGGCCGCCGCCCGGTGGCGCGGTCCGCTCCGTTCATGGCCAGCGTCCTTCCGCAGGTCTCGCTCGTTCGGAGTGCTTTCTGCCTGGCTCGCGGGAACGTGGCCAGTCTTCCTCCGGCTAGCTAGCTATCGGGCCGCTGGACCGATAGCCGCATGTCCTGCGCTTCAACGATTGCATCGGCTGGTCCGCCCGCCTTCTCCTTGCGTGCCGCGGCAGCCACGGGCCAGCACAGAGTGCCCGGGGTCACGCTCCGGCGCGACCTGCCGCCGCAAGATCGCGACCTCGTGCCGCAGCACGAGGACCTCCACGTCCTGGGCCGCCTGGCTGCGGCCCAGCTGCCGGCGGCGGGCCGCCGACCAT
>JAICUO010000190.1 GCA_025935815.1 Streptosporangiaceae bacterium | reverse complement strand
CTGGGCTTCGCCGGCGCGTTCGGCGGCTGGCCGGCGTTCGTGATCGTGCTGGTGCTCGGGCTGGTCGGCTACGTCACCGGGCGGGCGCTGACCGGGGAGCTCGACCTGAGCAGGCTGTTCGTCACCCGGGAGCGGAGGCCGATGCGCTAGGGCAGGGTGAACGAGGCTGTCACCTGCGAGCCGTTCGGGCCAGTCATGGCCGTGACCTGGTCGGCGACCTCCCGGACGAGCCCGAGGCCGTGCCCAGCGCGGTACGGCCACGGCTCTGGCTGGGAGTCAGCGGACCCCGGGACTCGCCCGGAGAACGCGGCCGAGGGAACGACATCGAAGCGGGTGAGGCCGGGATCGGCGACCTGGATGTGCATCGCGCCCGCTGCGATGCACAGGCGGACCTGGCCGGTTCCGCCGCCGTGGCGGACGGCATTGGCGGCGAGCTCGTGCACGGCAATCATCACGTCGGTGGCCCGGCCTTCCGGCATGCCCACAGCCGTGGCGTGAGCAATCACCGCTTGGCGCAGGAGGTGGAGGGTATCACTGGTGAATTCCTGGTCCAGCATGGCCGCCCCCTCTGCTTCATTGCCGGGCTTGCCCGGTTCCTCTGGCGAGGATCGGTGCGGTCACCAGGGATCAGCTCCCTCCCCGGGGTGCTGACGTGCGGCAACTGGCTTCCGCCCACATACCGGCTGCGCTACCCGAGCCTGGCGGTTTGAATCACTGAGCGTTCACCGATGATCACCAGCCAAGGGATTCACCGGGTGGTCGCCGGTGAGGATGAAGGACTCGCCAGCGGGCGCTCGATCGGCCGGGACAGCCCGCCGAGGTGGCCTCGGTCTACGTAATGCTCACCTTCGGCGAGGCTCAAGCCCGTGGCGGCCAGCCGCCACGGGCTTGAGCCGGGTGCCGTTCGCGGGGTCCCCGCCCGTATCAGGCAGGGGACTGGCCTACCACCTGTACCAGCGACGGCGTGAGGTTCCCTCGCCGACGCGGAACAAGAACCCCAGCGCCCACAGCACCAGGACCACGAGCGCGATCCACCACAGGACGTGGACGGCGAAGCCCAGCCCGCCGAGGATGAGGGCGAGCAAGAGCACGAGCAGGATGATTCCCATGAGCTTCCTTCTTTCCCGGAGGCCGATGCGCGGGTCTCGCATTGCGGTGCCTCAGCCTGCGGTCTGCCACCCGAGGCCTGCAGTCTGCTACCCCGCGCGCGCTGGCGTATTCCACCCACGCCGCCTGGCGCGGACGGCCGCTGCCGCACGTAGGCCCGGGTAGCGGACGTTCCCATCGACGGGACGCACCCCGGGTCCAGGTTTGACCGTGTCACGGGCCATATCCGTTATGTGTGGCGGCGGAGCTATAACACATGGCCCAATAAGCCTGCTATAGAACTCTGAGGCTATTCTTACGCCAGATGACAATCCCGGCCGGGTGTGCCCTACGTCACCTGAACCCTTGCCGCGGCTGCGCGCGTACCAGGAATTGGATGAAGCGAACGGCCTTTTCTAGGTCGCCGTCGGCGGCAACGCCCGAATCGCAGATTCGACTCCGGCAAGATCACCTCATTGGCTCACGCGCATTGCGTCGGCCGGAATCCGGAAGGACAATAATCGTGTTTAGCATTGCCAAAAACAGGCTGGCGTGGCGCACCGGCGCCATCCTGGCCGCCGCCGCCGCGTCCGTCGTGCTCGGGACCGGCGCGGCCTCGGCGAGCACCTACGTGACGCCGCTGGGCGGGATCACCGTGCCGGGCGACCCGGCCGGGGCACCCGCCGCGCTGGTCGCGAGCCTGGAGGGCCGCAACGAGACGACGGGCGGCGCACGGGACGGTCAGGCCCTGGAGCTCATCGGCCTCCAGGGCGACAAGCTGTCCTACACGATCAGGGCCAGTGGCCTCGGTGTCCCGACCGGGGCAGCCATCCACGCCGGCGGGCCGGGGACGGACGGGCCGGTGGTCGTGCCCTTGTTCACCACCGCCAGCCCGGCCGGCACCGCCTCCGGCACCGTCACGGTCACCGACCCGGCCGTCCTGGACGCGCTGCGCTCCAACCCGGGCGGCTTCTACGCCGACCTGACCACCGCCATCTTCCCGGGCGGCGCCGCGCGGGCACAGCTGCACCTGCTCAACCACGCGGTCAGCACCAGCGGCGTGGCCGCGGTGCAGGAGTCAGTCGTGCTCGGCGCCCAGATCTACGCCTGCACCGCGCAGCCTGACGGCTCGTTCGCCTTCACCCAGGACAATGTCGACGCGCACCTCACCGGCGGCATCCACCACACCTTCGTGCAGCACGGGCCCGCCGGCCCGCCGCAGTGGCAAGCACCCGACGGCAGCGCGGTCACCGGCGCGCTCGTGACCAAGAACGCCAACGGGGCGGGCAACATCGCCGAGCTGAACCTCAACGCCACCCAGACCGGTGCCGCCGCCGGGCTGCTCGCACACGTTGTCGAGGTACTGCGCCTCAACACAGTCGGCGGCGTCGCCCCGGCCCGATCCTGCGACCCTCAGGCCACCCCCACCGCCCATGTCCCCTACCACGCCGACTACGTCTTCATCAACGGCTAGCCATACCGGGCGAGCTGGAACGAACAATGGCCTCGATCGCTGCATCCCAGCGCATCGAGGCCATTGACTATGCGGGCCGTTTCCAGAGAGGGCTGAAGGTAAGCGTCAGCAGATCCGCAATCGGCGTTACCGGTACTGGGTCTCCCACACTGACACCCAGCCGCTCCCATGCGCTCCGCTGCTCTGCGGGATCCTATGCTGTTAGCAGAGGCTGGCTCAGTCGCAGGTGGTTGCCGCTGGGGTCGCGGACGCCTGCGTCGCGGACCCCGTAGGGCTGGTCGACGGGCTCCTGGAGGATCTCGGTCCCGGCGGCGCGCAGCGACTCGAAGGTTTTATCCAGGTTGTCGACCTGGATAAAGACCGCCAGGTTGCCCTTGGCGACGATCTCGCGCATCGCCTGCCGGTCGGCCGGGGGTATGTGGTGGTCCACCGCGGCCAGCAGCAGTTCGTGGGCGTCCCCCGGGGCCGCGATGGTGAGCCAGCGCATCTCCGGGCCCATTGGGACGTCCTCGCGGACCTCGAAGCCGAGCCGCTGCGTGTAGAAGGCCAGCGCCTCATCCAGGTCAGTGCAGTACACGGGCGTGTGCGTGATGGAAAGCGTCATGCCAGCGACCCTACGCGCGGCCCGGCGGGCAGCGCTTCTCCGATCCTGCATGGCTCCGCGATCCACCCCGGGCGCGCCCAGGCCCGCGTCATGCACGGCGGGACCGGCGCGAGCCGCGAATGATCACGCGCCTTGTAGGCAGACGGTGGTTCGCCCACCAGGCGGGCGAACGTTGAGCTGAACGAGCCGAGCGAGGTGAACCCCACGGCCATGCACGCATCAGTCACGGACATGCCGCCGCCGCGCAGCAGCGACATCGCCCGCTCCACCCGCCGGGCCTGCAAGTAGCCGTACGGGGCCTCGCCGTAAGCCTCCCGGAACCGGCGGGCGAACAGCGACGGCGACATTAGCGCGGCACGCGCCATCGCCGGGACGTCCAGCGGCCGCGCGTACTCGCGGTCCAGCAAGTCCCGTGCCCGGCGCAGGTGCGCCAGCTCACAGACCTCCACACCGGTGACCGTACACCCCGGACTAGGCAGCCGCCGGCTTTCTTGTCAAATACAGTGGATTACCGAATCCTTGCGAGCGGGGACTTGCTCCACTGAGGTAGAAACGGCAAGCTAGAGAACGTGACCGAGCAGGGCACCAGCCGGGGAAGCGTGATCGCGGAGCGGCTGAACAGGCTGTGGGACGCCCGCCAGCCCGAGGGCCGCCCCTATACGCTGCGCGAGGTCGCCGACGCGGTCAACGCCGAAGCCGGGTACAACCTGGTCTCCTCCCAGTATCTGTCGGTGCTGCGGCGGGGCGAGCGCACCGAGCCAAGCTTCTCCATCCTGGCCGCCCTCGCCCGTTTCTTCGGCGTCGGCGTGGAGTACTTCTCCGCCGACGAGGGCACCGCCCGCCACTCCGAGGCCGAGCTCCGTCTCCTCCAGGCACTACGCGACAACGGCGTGCGCCACCTCGCCCTGTGCGCCGCCGACCTCAGCGCCGATGACCTGGCCATCGTCATCGGCATCATCCAGAAATTCCGCCTCGCCGCGGGCCTTCCCGAGGACCCATCCCAGCCCGGCGAATAAGGCGTCCACCTTGTGGGATCAGTGTCAGGCGCCGCTGTCCACTGAACCCGACATCACGGCTGTCAGTCGTCTCAGGAAAGCCGGGTGCTCAGCCCTTCCGGGAGGCATCAACGGGGCCGGGCTTCCAGAATGGTTGCCCTGGAAACCCGGCTCCGCGGCGCGCGGGCGCCGTGAATTGACGTGCGGGCGTTATGAATGACGGGCGGGCCGGGGCTGCGCGAGGCGGTCAAGGACGAACCCGGCGATGCTGGCCCCGAGGACCCGCCCGGCGTGGTCGTCGACCGGGGTGTGCTGCCCGGCGTAGATCCGGCTGAGCGCAGCCTCAGTCGCGGCGGCGATGAAGCCCTTGAAGTCGCGGTCCTGGCCGGGCAGCGCGTCTGAGCGCACGGTGACCGGCTGCTCGTTACCGAAGAACGCCGACAGCACGGTCGCCGCGGCGAAGCTGAAGCTGCTGTGCCCGCTGGGGTAGGAAGGGTCGCCGGAGGTGCTCGTGAGGGGCAGCCAGCCCGGGTTCGCGGTAAGGCCAGGAACCCCTGCCCGGATCGCGGTGACCGGCCGCCAGACCTGGTAATGGTACTTGGCGTCGTACAAGCCGATCGAGGTGTCGCCGAGTGCGAGGTCAAGCGTGGCGAACAGGGCCGATGCCCGCACCAGGCTGAGCCGGCGCGCCGTGGCCTGGTCCTGGGCAACCTCGTTCCACACGTTCCAGACCGGCGCGGCGCCCCAGAACCGGCCGATGCTGGTCTGGCTGGCGGTCCTTGTCGTGGACGTGTCCTGGCCGAGGCTCGCCGTGACGGCTAGCGCCTGGGCGTAGGCGGCGCTGGTCACCGGGGGCGGCGGGCCGGGGCGGAACTGCGAGCCGCGCTGCAGCACGAACGGCGTGATGCTGCCCCAGTTGGTGAACGCCGGGGCCGGAAAGTTCGGCGGCGTGAGCTGATAGTCGCCTGGCTCGCTGCCTGGGACGAACGGGCCAGGGATGGCCGCTGACCCGTCGCCCGCGCGCTGAGCCAGCAACCTGGCAGCCACGGCGTGCCCCACCGTGATCCCGAGGTCCCTGGCCCGCCCATCGGGGATGGCCGCGAGCTGGGTTGCCAGCTGGCCGTCGGCGACGCTTGCCTGCCCCGGGTACAGCCCGGTGAGCACGTCATGCGCCGCCTGGTCGGCAGCGGCGGCGGCGCTGGAGCGGCCACTCGCCTGGACGGTGAACACGGCGGCCCCTGCCTGGCCGCTTCCCCGGCTGCCAGGCGCGCGAGTGACTGACGCGACCGCGTCATACTCGGCCGCCTGGAGGATGGCGAAGCTGCGCGTCGGCTGAACGGTCGCGGGCTGCGCACCCGGGATGCCGAGCACAGAGATGAGGGTCTTGTTCCAGTCGACGACGAGCTGCCCGGTGCCCGGCGCGAACGGGCTGCCGGCCACTGCCCCAGCACGGCCAGGCGGGTTACCGGTCGTGGCCAGGGCGCCGGTCACCCAGGAGCCCATGGGCACCGCCCCCACGGCCAGCGCGCCGCCGGCCGCCACCGTGAGCATCAGCCTTCCGCCGCGCAGTCTTCTACCTCGCATCGTGCACCTCTTTCCTAGAGCCGGCTATTCAGGACGCAGCGTCCCGGTAGCCGCTGAAAATCGCTCTGAAACGGGGCTGGCACGGGCTGACGTCAGCCGGACCAGCAGCATCGGCTACGCCGCGGTGCTGAACCGTCCCGCGCGCCTGGCAGGTCTCCCCTGCTCACCTGAGAGTCCGAGTTCCATTCTGGCCATTCGGCAGTGCGGGCGGGGCAGGCTGACGATCAGCTCATCGGGCAGTTGGGGGATGGCCTGCGGCGGGCACGGCAGCCGAGCGCTGCGGCGACAGTGCGGCAAGCAGCGTCGCGGACAGCAGCCCCGGCACTTCGTCGCTGCTGACGCGCCCGGCCGCTGTCTCGGTGGCGGCAAGGTGCATCAGGTTGACCGCTACCGCGACGAGCCATGGTGTCGGCAGATCGGTCCGGAAGTCCCCGGAGCGCTGACCGCGTTCGATGATGGACTCGATTCTGCGCATGATCAGGTCGTGGACGGCGAGCATCCGCTCCGGCGGGAGTTCTCGCATCGCGACGACGGTGAGATTGCGGAATCGGTCCACGATCTGCCAGGAGGCCGTCGTTAGGCGGACCAGTGCGGCGCGCGGGTCGCCCGAGGTATCGGTTGCGCCGAGCAGCCTGTCCGCTTGCTCGACGGTGCTGGCGAGCACGGCGTCGACGAGCTCGGCGCGTGTCTTGAAGTGCCCGTACAGGGTGATTCGCCCGACGCCCGCTGCTGCGGCGATTTCAGCGATGCTGACATCCGGATCCCGGCTGAGGCACTCGGTGGCCGCCTCCAGGATCGCGGTGATGTTGCGCACCGCATCCGCGCGCCGGGGGCGCGTGGCTTCCTGGCCAGTGGTCGCGGGCTCGATTTCACTCTCCACGGTGCGTTCAGGCTCAGCGCCGAACTTTGACAGCTGAGTTCACGATAGCGCTTGCGGCCATGCGCTACGGGGCTGGGACGCGGCGTGCAACGCCCATGGCGCCGGGCATAGCCACGGCGCCATGGGCGCATGAACGTCATGCTCGCGAGGACGGCTCAGGATCAGGATGCCCGATCGGTGCTGGCGCTTCGGCCTCCTGGAGGCCGAAGTGGCGGTAGAGCCCGGCGAGCGGCGCAGGCAGCCACCAGTTCAGCCGGCCGAGCAGCTTCATGGTCGAAGGGACGAGGATCGTCCTGACCAGGATCGCGTCCAGGGCCAGGCCGGTGACCATGCCGACGCCGATCAGCTTGGCTATGACGAGCTGCCCGCTGGCGAAGCCGGCGGTCACGACGCCGAGCAGGAGCGCGGCGGCGGTGATGAGCCCGCCGGTTCGTTGCAAGCCCGCGGCGACCGCTGCCGTGTTGTCGCCCCGGCGAGCCCATTCCTCACGGACACGCGACAGCAGGAAGACCTCGTAGTCGGTCGCCAGCCCGAAGAGCAGGGCCAGGACCAGGACCAGCGTGGTCGGCTCAAGGTATGACGTCGGGGTGAAGCGCAGGATGCCGGACAGGTGCCCGTCCTGGAATCCCCAGACCAGGACTCCGAACGCTGCCCCGACCGACAGCACGTTCACCACGACGGCCTTGACCGGCAGCACCACCGAGCCGAACGAGAGGAACAACAGCACCAGCGTGACCAGGGCCATCGTGAGCAGCATCCACGGCAGCCCGGCGGCCAGGCTGTGCAGCTGATCGGCTACCTCGGCCGGCGGGCCGGTCACCAGGACGGACACGCCGGCCGGGGTCGGCAGCCCGCGGATCTCACTGACGAGGGCGCGCGTCGACGCGGCCGCTGGCTCACCGTGATAGCTCACCTCGACGAGGGCGTGCCCCGCGCGGGCGGCGGACACGGTCGCGGACGACACGCCGGGAAGCCCTCGGATGGTGCCGGCCAGGCGCGCGAGCTGATCGGTGCCGGCGCCTTCGGCGAGCACCTCGATCGGGTAGCTGGCGAGCCCGGGGAAGTCGCGGGCGAGGGCCTCAGCAGCGACCCGCGGCCCGGAGCCCGCCGGAAGTACTCGCTCGTCGAAGCCCCCGAACCGTAGGTGCAGGACCGGGATTGACAGCACCGCCAGCACCAGGACGACCGCCGAGGCATAACGCGCGGGGCGGCGCATGACGGCGCGCGCGATCGCGGCCCAGGCGCCGTCGTCCGCGGCACCGTCCGCGCCGTCCCCCGCGCGGACTGCGCGCTTGCGCACCGGTAGCGCGTTGACGCGCTGTCCCAGGACCGCCAGCGCCGCCGGCAGCACGGTCAGCGACGTGACCATCGCGATGAAGACCGCGCTCATGCCGCCGAGCGCCATGGAGTGGAGGAACACCTCCGGGAAGACGAGCATGCTCGCCAGCGACAGGGTCACGGTCAGGCCCGAGACGACCACCGTCCGCCCGGCGGTAACGACCGTGCGCCGCGCGGCCTCGTGCGGCGAGTCTCCCCGCCGGAGTTGCTCGCGGAACCGGCTAATGACGATGAGCGCGTAGTCGATGGCCATGCCGAGCCCCAGCAGGGTAATCGTGTTGATAGCGAACGTGGACACCGTGGTGACCGACTCGGCCACGCGCGTCGCGGTCAGCGCGCCGAGGATCGCCACGATCCCGACCAGCAGCGGCATCAGCGCCGCCACCACACTGCCGAAGAGGACGACCAGCAGGACCAGCACGACCGGGAAGGCGAACATCTCCCCGCGCGCGACGTCGCGCTTGGTCACGTCATCCCCCGCGGCCTGAACGGCGACATCCCCACCGACCTGCGCCGACAGCCCGGGCGCGGAAAGCACCGGCTTGATCATGTCGAACGCGCTGCGGCGCTGACTGTCATCGCCGGCCCGGAGCTGCACGGCGACGTAGGTCGAGTGCCGGTCAGCGGACAAGAACCGCGCGCTCGCACCGTCGTAGTAGCCCGCGACGGCGGCGACCACGGGCAGGGCGCGCAGCCGCGACTCGACGCCCCCTACCGCGTCCCGGAATGCCGGCGCGTCGACCGTGGCGGACCGGCTGCTATACAGCACGAGCACGTCCGGGGCGCGCTGACCGAGCTCGGCCGAGATCCGCTGCGCGGCCAGCGTCGACTGGCTGCCCGGGTCATCGAACCCGCCCGCCGCGAGCCGGCCGAACGCCGAGGTGCCCCAGACGACGCCGACGACGACGAAAACGCCTGCCGCCAGCAGCACCGCCAGGCGCCGCCCGACCACCAGCCGGGCGATCCAAAAGAACATGGCTTCCTCTCTAACTTGTACATCGATGTTCAAGTTAGAGGCAGGCTAACATAACTCGTACAGTTAAGTACAAGTTAATTTTCGCAGCACGGCCGCGTCGCGGTCGCCACCTTCGCCATCTGGTTCACCGCCGGGCCCGCCCCCGCGTTCACCCTCGCGCTCGTCTCGGCGATCGCGGTGCTGATCATCGCCTGCCCGTGCGCGCCCGGCCTCGCCACCCCGCTGTCCATCCAGGTCGGCATGTGCACCAGCTGCGGGCTACCGCCGCCAACGTCGCGGTACGGGCCGCGTGCGACTCGCTCATCGCGTGGCCCGCTGCGCGCCCGCCCGGCTCGTCGCTGCGCGCCAAGGTCAACGTGGTCGACGATCAGGTCGCGCTGGTCGGCAGCGCCAACCTCACTCCCTGAGTAAATCCCGAAAGGTGCCGCAAACGATCGCTTCTTGGGACTACAAGTTAGCGCTTATTGCACGTGTGGTTGATCTGCACATCAGACACAATGTACTTGTCGATGTCCGCATTGATCGGGTCGCCATAGTACGCATTTGCCAATGTATGCGAAGAGGATTGAAGTATGGCCAGCTGATCCGCAGTAACACTTATAAGGTAATAGCGCCGCGTTACGCACCCATGCGTGATTCCGGCATGTCTCCCCCTGTCCCATAATCCAGAACAGTGAGTATATCGCGCGAAACCCGCCATGCCGGGAGTGCACAAAAAATGGTAGACGCCGCAGCTATTGTGACCATTGGGAAAACAGCGCGGCGATCCCGGCCCGCTCGAGTGCCCGGCAGATCTGGTTCACCGTCTGGCGGGGAGAGATACCCGTGCGCGCGGCGAGCTGGTCATCATCGAGCGGCTGCTAGCTGACCCGGATCGCTTCCGTCACGCGGTCGCGATGACTGTCGCTGGGCATACTTGGCGCGCTTGATGATGATCATCATCAAGTCACAGGAACCGTGAGAGTGGAGAGCACGCGTTGCTCGTCGCGGCAATTGAGTGCGACGTTGCCAGCCTCCTGTCACTGGCGGGTCAGGCCAGTTCCATCCGGTAATGCAGGCGCAGCGCGAGCGCCCGGTAGAGCCGCAGCTCATGGTCGGTGCGCAGCACGCCGCGGTGATCCCGGTAGACGTGGAAGCGCTCGTGGATGGGGACACGCGCAGCGTAGGCACCCCGGCCGTCCCGGACCGTGACGTAGGCACCGTCGCCCCCGAAGGCTCCGGAGGGCGAGGACAGCACCAGCGAACCGTCGGCCTGCACGCTGGGACGCAGGAAGACCTGCACGTTGCCGGACTCCAGCGGGAACGCCACGTGCACCGAGGGCTGGTCTGACCCGGGCAGCAGCCTGGCTGAGTAGCAGCCGCTGTAGACGAACTCACCGGTGGCGGACAGCGTCCGCAGCCAGCCGGCGGCATACTGCTCGCCGCTGGCATTCATCAGGTGAACGACACGCGAGTCTATGCCACGGGCGACGTCGAGTGGACGGGTAGGCAGGGCGAGTTGCTGGACGCGGCGGCCGAAGAGCCGGCTTACCAGCTCACCACCTGGCTGGAACAGGGCTGACCACTGCGCCCAGGCCTCCATCCGCCAGCACGCGGTGTGCTCGTAGAAGTGACGGACCGCCTGGTCCAGGCCGGCGGCGCGGAACCCCGCGCCGTCTAGAACCGACATGGACGACAGCAGCCCGCCGCCCGAGACGTCCTCGCGCACGAGGCCACCGAGCCGCTCGGCCTCGGCCCGCAGCCAGGTGGCCCCAACCGGTCCCGGACCACACATCGGCGCATCCAGCCACCGGTGGTCGCCGTCGAGGTCCACCCGGCGGCCGGCCAGACGCCACCAGCGGCGCGAGGCCATGTCAAGTGCCCTGCCGAGCCGCTCGCCAGTCACTGCAGCACCCTCTCCCGGCAGTCCCCTGACCCCCGGGTCCCCGGGCCGCCCATGACGTCATAGGTCCCCAGCTCCCTCGCGGCAGCAACCCGCCCGCGTCGCACCCCTGGCCGAGCCTCACGATACGGCGGGCTCCAGAGCTGTGGCGCGAAGTGCCGGTGCTCGCCTCCGGCACCGGCCGCGGCATCAGCACGCCCGGCCAGATGCTCGGCTAATGCATACCCGCGACCCCACATCCCCGGGGACTACCCGAAGTGCGCACTAGTTTGAGCCAACTCGCTCGCGGGCCGAATATCGGACGTTAAGGAAGCTGGTATTCTCACGGGCATGGAAATCTTCCCGCATCCACCCAGCAGGATGATTCTCAGCAGTGGCGCTGAGATCAATGGGCACCTCCGGGTACCTGGAAGCAAGAGCCAGACTAACCGCGCTTATCTTGTGTGCGCTCGCGGAAGGGAGCTCGCATGTTGCGGGCGCCCTTGTGGCTGATGACAGTTGGCGATGATAGGCGCCCTGCGGGCAATGGGCATACAGATAACCCAAGAGGATGATACCGGCGAGAATTGGCATATAAGAGGATGCGGTGGCGTCTTTCCAAATCTGGGCCGCGTAGTAGTTAACGCCGGCTTGGCCGGGACCGTATTGCGATTCATGACTTCAATATCCACTCTGGCCGCCCACGAGACAATAATTACAGGCGAAAAGGCGCTGCTGTCGAGGCCTATCGGTCAACTCTTGGACGCGCTCGGCGCACTCGGCGCCAAGATAGACAAGCCAGACAACAACGCTGCGTGCGCGATCGTTCGACCCGGCGTGCCGCGAGGTGGCACCGCTAAGGTTGATGCCGAGCAATCGAGCCAGTTCGCATCGGCTATCCTTCTTCCCGCCCCCTACTTCCAAAATGGCCTCAACCTCGAGGTTACAGGTCTCGGAGCAAGAGGCTACGTGGACATGACGGTGGAAATGATGCGACGTCATGGCGCACAGGTAGATATCACGGATAGCACCATTCACGTGGCTGCTGGAGGGTATTCATCGGGCGATGAGGAGGTACCCGGTGATGCCAGCGCCGCAAGCCATATCTTCACGATAGCGGCGGCGACCAGGGGGGAAGTGACCGTCGATGGCCTCGGAGAAGCTTCCCTGCAACCGGACCTGAGGATCCTGGACGCTCTCCGACAATTCGGATGCACGGTCGAAGGTAAGGCGGACAGGAGTATTAAGGTGCTCGGGCCGGACCAACTCCAGCCTATCGACGTGAATCTGTCCGCAACCCCTGATCAGCTGCCCAATATAGCCGTGCTAGCCGCCCTGGCCCAGGGAACGACTGTGATTCGAGGCGTCGGCATAACCCGGTTCCACGAGACCGACCGGATGGCAGCCCTCGAGCGCGAACTCAAGAAGGTAGGAATAACGGCGGTGGCGGACGGTGATGACTTCATTGTTCACGGGGGAAGCGCTAAGGGAGGAGCCACTCTGCATAGCCCATGGTGACCACAGGCTTGGGATGGCATTTGCGTCACTTGGCCTAGCGCTCGGCTCAACGGTCGTGGAAAATGCAGATTGCGTCGAGAAAACGTACCCGAGATTCTGGCCTCAATCGTTCAGGCACCTTGAGGTCTGGTTACTGATTGTGCTGGCATCCGTTTTTTGGCTTCATGTCCGTTTCCCT
>JAICUO010000081.1 GCA_025935815.1 Streptosporangiaceae bacterium | reverse complement strand
CTTACGCCGGCGTCTCGGCGGCCCGTATCAGCAGAGCTGGGGGGCGGTCGAAGAATCTGTTCGCGGGGGATCTTGTGATGCCGGTCATATCGAACTATGTTGTGTCCGAAAGGCGCAATGAGTTGTTCACAATGCGGACATGATCCAGTGGCCAGGAGTTAGGCGCCGGCGCGCGGCGCCCGCCCGCCCGCAGTCGTGACCGGATGACCAGACGGGCATGAGGAACACGAGGAACAGGCATTCCTGCGAGAACGGGAGAAGCGATGTCCATCGGGAGTTACGCCCACCTTCAGGGGACGCCCCCGCACGAGACCGAGGGATCCGCGTCGACGTGGTGGGTGCGGGCCGCCAACATGATCTCCGCCTATTCCGAGGGCGCGGCCGGGTCGCAGCTGCGGCGGGCCGATAACGCCGACGAGTACTTCGTGTGGGCGCTGTTCACCCCGTGCCAGGTGACGGCGGGCGGCCAGACGGCGGACGTCCCGGCGGGGTCGGTGGTGATCGTGCCGCCGGGGGAGTCCATCGTCCGGTTCACCGAGGCCGGGTCGCTATGGCGCGGGTTCACGTCGCTGAACGCCGACCTGCTGACGGTGGCGCCCAACAGCCACGAGTACGCCCACTACCCGGCGGGCGTGGCGCCCGTGGAGCCGTGGCCGATGCCGCCGGGCGGCTACCGGATCCGCGTCTACAACCTCGACGACACCCCGGCCGGCAAGCCGCACTGCTACGTGCACCGCACCGCGATGACCAACTTCCCCTGGCCGGTGGCCACCAGGCCCCGCCGGACCGACGCCATGAGCCCGCACACCCACGAGGACTTCGAGCAGGTCTCGATCATCCACTCCGGGACGATGGTGCATCACATGCGCCGGGCCTGGTCGCGCAACCTCAGCGAGTGGCTCCCGGATGAGCACGTGATCGTCACCGCCCCGGCCATCGCGATCTCCAAGCCGCCGGACATCCACACGACGCAGGCGGTCACGGCGGGCGAGCGGGTCGGCCTCATCGACTTCTTCGCCCCGGTCCGCTGGGACTTCTCGAACATCGACGGCATGGTCGTCAACCGCGGCGAGTACCCGATGCTGGCGGAAAAGCCGCCCTCGTACGCCGGCGTGACGACCGTCTATGCCCCCGATGACCCGCGGGCGGCGCTCAACCGCACGCAGCGCGCGTAGCGGGAGCTGGGAGACGACCATGCCAGGCAAAGCCACTGTAAAGGAGCGGGGCGCGCCGGTAGGCCTGGACATCGCGGGCGTGGGCGCCAGCTACGGCAGGCTGCGCGCCCTCAACCCGATCGACGTGACCGTCAAGCCGGGCGGGCTGGTGCTCATCGTCGGCCCGAACGGGGCCGGCAAGTCGACGCTGCTGCGGACGCTGGCCGGCCTCACGCAAAAATCGCAAGGGGACATCATCCTCGGCCAGCGCAACCTGTCGCGGATGAGCGCGCCCCGGCGCGCCCGGCAAGGGCTGGTGCTGATCCCGGAGGGGCGCGGGACGCTGCCGGGGCTGACCGTCGAGGAGAACCTGCTCCTCGGCGCGCGGCTGGGCGGCGCCCCGCTGGACTGGGACACCATCAGCAGGTACCTCCCGCGGCTGCGCGAGCGCTCGTGGCAGAACTGCGCGAGCCTGAGCGGCGGGGAGATGCAGATGCTCGCCATCGCCCGCGCGATCGCCGCCCGCGCCCGGATCCTGCTGCTCGACGAGCCGTCCCGGGGCCTGGCGCCGCTCGTCGTCGGCGAGGTCTACCGCGCGCTGAAGTCGCTTAACGAAGACGGGCTGGGGATGATCCTCGTCGAGCAGAAATCGGTGCCGCTGTGGCGCGCGCCCGATGAGACCATCGTGCTCGCGGCCGGCCGCGTCATCCACCGGGCGGCGGCCGCCCGCGTCGACGAGGCGATGCTGGCCGAGCTCTACCTGGCGGGAGCGCGGTCATCATGATCATCAAGCGCGCGGACGCCGGCCTGCTCGCCCTCCTGGCGCTGGCGGTGATCGTCATCCCGCTGGCCCTGGACGACTACTGGGTGCTGACCTTCGGCAGCGTCGGCGCGATCGCGCTGGCCGTCATCGGGCTCAACGTGGCGATGGGCTGGGCGGGGCTGCTCAGCTTCGGCCAGCCGGTGTTCATGGCGGTCGGCGGGTACGCCACCGCGCTGCTGACCACGAAGTACGCGGTGAGCCCGTGGCTGGCGCTGCTGAGCGGCATCGCGGCGAGCGCGCTGGTCGCCGCGGTGATCGGCTTCCCGGTCCTCAAGCTCGAAAGTCACTACTTCGCGGTGGCGACGTTCGCGATGAGCCTGATCGTGCTCAGCGTCATCAACGGGGCGCAGAACTTCACCGGGGGCGCGATCGGCATCACCGGGATCCCGCCGCTGACCATCGGGTCGCTCAGCCTCACCGATCACCTGCCGTACTACATCATGGTGTGGCTGCTTGTCGCCCTGGCGCTGCTGGCGACGTACGCGATCCGGGCCTCGCGCACCGGGCGCGCCTTCCGGGTGCTGGCCACCCGCCCGGACGTGGCGGACAGCCTTGGCATCGGCGTGCGCCGCTACCGGGTGATCGCCTTCGTCATCTCGGCGGTGCTCGCCTCGGTGGCCGGGTCGCTCATCGTCGAGTTCAGCACCTACGCCTCCCCGGACAACTTCAACGGCGACGTCGGCATCCTCGTCTTCGCGATGCTGTTCATCGGCGGCATCCGGACCGCGTCGGGGCCGCTGGTGGGGGCGGCCATCGTGACCGTCGTCCCCGTCGAGGCGACGGCGATCGGCAAGTACTCCGCGCTGACCTTCGAGCTGATCCTGCTGTTCATCCTGGTGGTGTGGCCCCGGGGCCTGGGCATCAGCGTCGCCACTGGCGCCGAGGACGTCATCGGGCGGATCGTGCAGAGCCTGGGCAAGCCCCGGGCGCGCGCGGCGGAAGGAACCGGCCATGAGTGACGAGCTCGCCGTCCACGCGATCTCCAAGCAGTACAGCGGCGTCCAGGCGGTGGCCGACGCCTCCTTCACCGTCAGGCCAGGCGAAGTGCACGGCCTGGTGGGGCCCAACGGCGCGGGCAAGTCGACGGCCCTGGGGATCCTCAGCGGGTTCATCCGGCCCGACTCCGGGTCGATCACCTACGGCGGCCGCGAGCTGACCGGCGCGCCGCCGGACACCCTGGTGCGGGCCGGAATCGCGCGGACGTTCCAGGAGCCGAGCCCGATCCCGGGACTGACGGTCCTGGAGAACGTGCTGACCGGCCTGCACATCCAAGGGCGGGCGGGGACGCTGCGCGCCGCCGTCCGCTCGCCGGGGCTGCGCAAGGAGGAAAAGCAGCTGAGGGCGCAGGCGCTGACCCTGCTCGGCTCGGTTGGGCTGGCCGGGCGAGCCAGCGCGGACGCGGGCGACCTCTCCTTCGGCGAGCTGCGCTACCTGGAGGTCATCCGCTGCCTGGGCACCGGCGCCACGATGCTGCTGCTCGACGAGCCGGCCGCCGGCATGGGCAAGACCGAGACGGAACGGCTCACCGCGCTCATCGATGAAGTCCGCGCCAGCGGCCGTGGCGTCCTGCTGGTCGACCACGACATGGGCTTCATCTTCTCGCTGTGCGACTCGATCACCGTCATGAACGCGGGCCGCGTCATCGCCGACGGCACGCCGCGCGAGATCGAGGCCAGCCATACCGTTCGCGAGGCCTATCTCGGCGGAACCGCAGAAGGCGACCGGGCTGACGGCGACCGGGCCGTCGGCGCCAGGGCCGCCGGAGCTGGCGCGGCCGGTACCGGGGGAGCGTGAGGACCCATGATTGCTCTGGTTATCTCCGGCATCGTCATCGGCTGCATCTACGCGCTGATCGCGGCCGGGTACGCGATCGTCTACCGGACCACCGGCGTGCTGAACTTCGCGCAGGGCTCGTTCGTCATGCTCAGCGGCATGGCCTGCTCCTGGCTGATCACCTCCGAGCACTGGTCCTACCCGCTGGCGGCGCTGGGCGGCTTCGCGCTGACCGTCGCGGTCGGGGCGGCGATCTGGATCCTGGTGATGGCGCCCATGCTGGTCCGCCGGCTCGGCGTGGGCCTGGCGGTGATCGCCACCTTGGTGGTCTCCTACGCGCTGACCGACGCGGTCTTGCTGTGGCAGGGCCCCAACCCGCAGTCGCTGCCCGCCATCCGCCCGGCCTTCCAGTTCACCGTCGACGGCACCCGGGTCAGCAGCGGACAGGTCTACGTCATCGTCGGCATGACCGCGATCCTGGTCCTGCTGTCGGCGTTCTTGAAGTACACGCCGCTGGGCCGGGCGACCCGCGCGTCGGCCGCCGATCATGAGACCGCCCAGCTGCTCGGCATCTCGCCGGTCCGGGTCGGCGGGTACGCGATGTGCATCGCGGCGGCGGTGGGCGCGCTCGGCGGGCTGCTCATCACGCCGATCCAGTTCACGGCGGCATCCGGCGCGACCAGCCTGGCCCTGTACGGGTTCGTCGCCGCCGTCCTCGGCGGGTTCGGGCGGCTGTACGGCGGCGTGCTCGGCGGGCTGGTGATCGGGGTCCTGCAGGAGCTGGTCGCCCGGTACATCTCGACCGCCTACTCCGACGCGATCACGTTCGGCGTGCTGATCGCGGTCCTCCTGCTGCGGCCGCAGGGGCTACTCGGCGCGCCCGACTACGGCCGCTCCCACCGGTCCCGGCGCGCCCCCGCAGATGCGGCCTCCGGGGACGCGCCGGCCCGGGACCGTGCCCCGGGGGACGCCGCCCCTGGAGACACTGCCGCCGTTCCCGCCACGGTGGACGGGACGTAGCCACGGCGGCAGGGCAAGCCCGGCAGCGCGCCCGAAGACTGCCGGGCTGCCCAGACAAGCTTCGGATGCACCGCCGGTGCATCGAGACGAGCGACCAGGAAGGTGCACCATGCCCGTGACGTTCCCGACCCGCGACAATCAGCCCGAGCTGCCCGAGGACTGGAACGAGCCCCAGGTCGACGCGCTCATCGAAGGCGCCGTGGATTTGCACGTGCACCCGTTCCCGTCGCCGTTCCCGCGGCGGATGGGGATCGTCGAGGCGACCCGCGACGCCGAGAAGGCGAAGTACCGGGCCATCATCGTCAAGTCACACCATCACAGCATGGTGCCCGACGTCCTGGCGCTGCACGAGACCGGGCTCGGCGACTCCCCGGTGCGGGTGTTCGGCGGCGTCGCGCTCAACCCGCAGGTCGGCGGGCTGAACCCGTACGCGGTCGACCTCGCGCTGAACCTCGGCGGGAAGATCGTCTGGTTCCCCACGATCTCCTCGCCCGCGCACCTGCATCACGAGGAGGAGGGCGGCAGCTTCCCCAGCTCCACCATCACCTTGCGGCACGCGCACGCGCTGTCGATCCTTGACGACAATGGCGCGGTGAAGCCCGAGGTCTTCGACATCCTCGAGCAGATCAGGGACCACGACGCGATCCTCACCGGCGGTCACCTGCCCGCCAGCGAGATCGACCTCCTGATCACCGAGGCGCAGAGGATCGGCGTCCAGCGCATCCTGGTCAACCACCCGAACTTCATCGTCGGCGCCTCACCGGAGCTGGCCGGCGAATGGGCCAGGAAAGGCGTCTACATCGAGCATTCGGTCGGCATGTACGACACCTTCTTCGGCACCCGGAAAAACCCGCTGGAGATCTCCATCCTCGAGCGCTACATCGCCGAGGCGGGAGTCGGGCGGACGATCCTCGTCTCCGATACCGGCCAGCAGAACAACCCGCGGCCCGTCGACGTGATCAAGATCGCCATCAGGAAGCTGATCGACCACGACTACGACGACGCATCCATCCGGTCGATGGTCGGCGGGAACGCCGGCCAGCTCCTTCTCGGCTAGGCGGGCCAGTGCCCGCCACTCAAGGCTCCAGGCACCTTCTTTTACTCATCGAGGAGTGACACATGAAATCAGGCACCAGGCGAAGAAGCGTGGCTCTCGGCGCCGTCGCCGCCGCCGCGGTGGTGGTGACCGCGGCCTGCAGCTCGGGATCAGGATCGGGGTCGGGATCGGGCGCCGCCGCCGGCCCGATCATCATCGGCCAGGAGGTCTGCCAGACGGGCTACCTGTCGGCCACCGACTCCTACCTCGCCGACGGGGCCAAGATCGCGGTCGCCCAGCTCAACAAGGCCGGCGGCATCCTGCACCGCCAGGTGCAGCTGAAGACCGTGGACACCCAGTGCGTGGCCTCCAACGAGATCCAGCTGGCGGAGTCGTTCATCGAGAAGTCGCACGTCAGCGCGATCATCGGCGGCTACCAGTCGGCGGCCATCTCCGGCGTCTTGCCGATCGTCAGCAAGGCCAAGGTGCCGTTCGTCGCGGCCGGGACGCTGCCCCTGGAATCCCCCTGGGGCATCACGACCTTCCCGTCGAACATCTACCCGGGGCAGGCGTTCTTGAACTACGTCGTCCCCAAGCTCGGCGCCAAGACGATCGGCAACATCTCCGGTGACACGCCGTACGGCGCCGCCTTGCAGGCCGCCGTCAGCACCCAGGCCAAGGCGCTCGGGGTGACCACCACCGACGTGGAGGTCTCCAACTCGGCGACCAGCACCACGCCGGTGCTGCAGAAGGTGTCGGGCGCGGACGCGATCTTCGCCAACACCACCGGCCCGATCAACATCATCATGGCCAAGGACGCGGCGGCGCTCGGCTTGAAGGCGCCGCTGATCTTCAACGACCCCGCCGACTGCCCGCAGATCGCCGCCGCCTACCAGCCGACCTACTGCGAGATACCGCAGGCGATGCTGTACCCGAACGTCGCCAACGCGACCATCAAGGCCAACGACGGCCTGCTGTGGACCGCCTACCAGGCGGCCGGCGGCAAGATGCTCAACTTCCCGCCGGTGACGGTGGGCGCGGACCAGATCCAGCTGATCGCCACCGCCATGACCAAGGCCGGAAGCAGCGACGGCACCGCGGTCAACACGGCGCTGTCGAGCCTGGCCTACGTCGGCGCGCAAGGGAAGTACCAGTACCAGCCGGGCCACACGTTCGGGGCTTCCAACCCCTACGTCCTGGCCTCGACCGGCAACAACAGCATGACGCCGGTCTACCAGCCGTCAGGAGCCGCGTGACATGACATGGCTCAAGGACCTGCTGGGCGAGCCGGGCCGCAGGGTCCCGCCCATCGGGACGTTCATGAAGATCCCGGCGGTGGAGACGGTCGAGATCGTCGCGCTGGCGGGGTTCGACTTCATCGTCTTGGACTACGAGCACGCCCCGCTGACCCTGTCCGATCTCAACCACATGATCCTGGTGGCCCGGGCGCTGGGCGTGGCGCCGGTCGTCCGGGTTCCCGACCACGGGTACGGCGACGTGCAGCGGGTCCTGGACGCCGGCGCCGCCGGGCTGTTCTTCCCGCACGTATCCGACCGGGCCGAGTGCGAGCAGGTCGTCCGCCAGGCGTCGCACCCGCCGTACGGCACCCGCGGCGCCGGCGGCGGCATGCGGGCCGGGAACTGGGGAATGGCCGGCCGGGGGAGCGCCAGCTACGTCAAGGACGGCGTGGAGAAGGTCATGCGCATCCCGATGATCGAGGAGAAGGTCGCCGTCGACAACGCCGGCGACATCTTGTCGGTCCCGGGAGTCGACGCGGTCTTCATCGGCCCCGGTGACCTGTCGATGACCATGGGCCTGAAGATGACCGACCCCGAGGTGCAAACCGCCATCGAGGAGGTGCTCAAGAAGGCGAAGGCCGCCGGGGTCCCGGTGGGGACCGTATCGGCGGACGCCGCCGGCGCCCGCCGGCTGATCGACAAGGGGTATGACTTCCTTCTCGTCAGCAACGACACTGGAATGCTGGCCAGGTCAGCGATGTCCCTGATCGACGAGATCAAGGCTTAGCGGCGAAGATTGGACAGCAGCGGCACCCGCCGCAGGTCCCCGACGCGGAGGTTAGCGTGGACGCAGGTAAGTGGTCGCATGAGCATACGCGGTAAGGCGCACATCGCCGGCGCGCATGAGCACCCGGACCGGAAGATCCCCGACAAGTCAATCGCGCAGGTGCACGCCGAGGTCGCGATCGGGGCGCTGAACGACGCCGGGCTGACCATGAGGGACGTCGACGCGTACTTCTGCGCCGGGGACGCGCCGGGCTTCGGCCCGGTCTCGATGGCCGACTACCTCGGCCTGCGGAACCTGAGGTACCTGGACTCCACCGAGACCGGCGGGTCCTCCTACCTCACTCACGTCGGCCACGCAGCCGCGGCGATCGCGGCCGGCAAGTGCCGGGTGGCGCTGATCACGCTGGCCGGGCTGCCCAGGTCGCAGCCTGGCCAGCGGCCGGACGGAGTACGCCGGTCGGCGGCGCCGGAGGCGGGCTTTGAGTCCGTGTTCGGGCCGACGACGGTGTCGATGTACGCGCTGGCCGCCCGCCGGCACATGCACGAGTTCGGCACGACAAGCGCGCAGCTGGCCGCGATCAAGGTCGCGGCCAGCCAGCACGCCCAGCACAACCCCCGCGCCATGCTGCCGGTCCCGGTGACCGTCGAGGAGGTGCTGGACTCGCCGATGATCAGCGACCCGCTGCACCGGCTGGACTGCTGCGTGATCACCGACGGCGGCGGCGCGCTGGTGGTGGTGGCCCCCGAGGTCGCCGCCGGCCTGCCCCGGCAGACCGTCAAGGTGCTCGGCCACGGCGAGTCGCCGAAGCTGGCCGACAACGGCCGCATCGACTTGACCCGCACCGGGGCGGTGTGGTCGGGCCCGCGGGCGCTGGAGGAGGCGGGGGTCACCCACGCCGACATCGACTACGCGTCCATCTACGACTCCTTCACGATCACCGTGCTGCAGGCGATCGAGGACCTTGGCTTCTGCGACAAGGGCAAGGGCGGCGGGTTCGTGGCCGACGGCTCGCTGCTGGCCCCGCACGGCCGCCTGCCGTTCAACACCGACGGCGGCGGGCTGTGCAACAACCACCCGGCCAACCGCGGCGGCATGACGAAGGTGATCGAGGCCGTCCGCCAGCTGCGCGGCGAGGCCAGCGCCGCCGTCCAGGTCCCGGACTGCGAGCTGGCCCTCGCGCACGGCAACGGCGGGTCCCTGGGCACCCGGTCGGCCGCCGCGACCCTCATCCTCGGCCGGGAGGACGCGTGACCGCGCCGGGGATACTCCGTCCAGCGCCGCTGCCCGCCCCCGCGCCGCCAGTGAACGCGGAGACCAAGCCGTACTGGGACGCGACTGCGCGCGGGCAGCTCCTGGTGACGCAGTGCGCCGACTGCCAGGCCCTCATCTGGTACCCGCGCGCCCACTGCCCGGACTGCGCCAGCCCGCGCACCCGCTGGCTGCCGGTCAGCGGCCGCGGGCACGTCTACAGCTACACCGTCAACTACCGCGGCGAGGGCCCCTACCAGGGGTGCGGGCCTTACGTGCTCGCCTACGTGGAGCTCGACGAGGGCCCGCGGATGATGACCAACATCGTCGAGGCCGGCCCGGAGGCACTCCAGGTCGGCATGCCGGTGGAGGTGGTCTTCCACGACACCGGCGAAGGCAGCGCGCTGCCGCGGTTCCGGCCCGCCTGAGGAGGCAGACAAGAAATGACGAAACCGAAGGTCAGCGGGGCCGAGTACCTGGCCCGGGCCCTGGACGCGTACGGCGTCACCGCCGCGTTCTTCGTCCCGACGATCTTGAGCCGGACGCTGTATGAGATGGAGGCGCGGACCGGCATCCGGCGGATCTTGACCCACGGCGAGAAGGCCTCGGTGTACATGGCCGACGGCTACGCCCGGGCGACGGGCCGTCCCGGAGTGTGCATGGCGCAGACCGTCGGCGCCGCCAACCTCGCCGCCGGGCTGCGCGACCCGTTCCTCGGCTGCTCCCCGGTGCTGGCGCTGACCGGCGGCCCGTACCACTGGAGCCGCGGCCGCGACTACTACCAGGAGATCGAGGACTTCCCGCTGTTCAAGCCGGTGACGAAGTTCAGCGCGCAGGTAACCGACGCCAGGCGGCTGCCGGACCTGCTGGCCTACGCCTTCGCCGCCGCGACCTCCGGCAAGCCGGGCCCGGTGCACCTGGAGGTGGACGGCCACTCCGGAGAGGGCGTGGAGGACACCGAGACCGACGCCGCGATCCCGGCGCCGGGGCCGGTGACGGTGCCGCGGCTGCGCACCCGCCCGACCGCCGAATCCGTCGCCGCCGCGGCGGCGATGCTGCGCGCGGCCAGGCGCCCGGTGATCGTGGCGGGCGGCGGCGTCCGCGCGTCCGGCGCCGGGGCTGAGCTGCGGGCGCTCGCCGAGCGGCTCAACGCGCCGGTCGCGACGTCGCTCAACGCCAAGGACGTGCTGCCCGCCGACCATCCGCTCAACGTGGGCGTGCCTGGCCTGTACTCGCGGGCCAGCGCCAACCACGTGCTGCTGGAGGCGGACCTGGTGCTGTTCGCGGGCAGCAAGGCCGGCAGCCAGGTGACGCTCAACTGGCAGGTCCCGCCGCTGGCGACGCCGGTGATCCACCTCGACATCGACCCGGCCGAGATCGGGCGGCACTACCCGGACACGCTCGGCGTCGCGGCCGACGCCAAGCTCGGCCTGGCCGAGCTGGCCGACGCGCTGGCGGCCCACCCCGGCGACAGTACTTCTGACAACAATGCGGCCTGGGCGCAGCGGGCCCAGGACCTGACCCGCTCCTGGCGCGAGCAGTGGCGCGAGCTGATGGCATCCGACCAGGCGCCGATCCGGCCGGAGCGGCTGTCGGCCGAGCTCACCGAGCATCTGCCCGATGACGCGCTGCTGGTCTCCGACACCGGGCACTCCGGCATGTGGACCGGCGGCATGGTCGACTTGCGGCGGCCCGGCCAGGGGTACATCAGGGCGGCCGGGTCGCTCGGCTGGGGACTGCCGGCCGCGCTCGGGGCGCAGGTCGCCCAGCCCGGCCGGCCCGTGGTGCTGTTCACCGGCGACGGCGGGCTCTGGTACCACGTCGGCGAGCTGGAGACTGCGGCGCGCTGCCAGATCCCGGCGGTCATCGTCGTGAACAACAACCGCTCGCTGAACCAGGAGATCAACGTCTACACCGCGGCGTACGGCGGCTCACTGCACGGCAGGCACTCCGAGCTGTGGCACTTCCGGGAGACCGACTTCGCCCGGGTGGCCGAGTCGATGGGCGTGCTCGGGCTGACCGTCCGCAAGGCGCGGGACTTCGAGGGCGCGCTGCAGCAGGCGCTGGCCAGCGGCCGGCCCGCCGTGATCGACGTGGTGACCGACTTGGAGGCGCTCGCCCCCAGGGGCGTCACGCACCCCGTCCAGCCCGCGCCGCCCGCTGACCCCGCCCGGCCGGTGGACTGACCGGATGCGCGTAGCCATCATCGGCGCCGGGCTCGGCGGCCTCGCCGCGGCGGTCAAGCTGCGGCAGCGGACCGCCGCCGACTTCGTCATCTTCGAGCAGTCGGCGGGCATCGGGGGGACCTGGCGGGACAACCGGTACCCGGGATGCGAAGTCGACATCCACTCCCACGCCTACTCGTACTCGTTCATCGACTACGAGTGGCCGCGCACCCACGCCACCCAGCCCGAGCTGCTCGCCTACGCGGAGCACGTCGCCGAGGTGTTCGGGCTGGGCGCGCACCTGCGGCTGAACACGCGGGTAACCGGCTTGACCTGGGAGGAGGCCACCGCTCGTTACGTGCTGTCAACGGATACTGGCGAGCAGCACGAGTTCGACGTGGTGATCTCGGCCATGGGGCTGCTCAGCGTTCCCCGCTACCCCGACTGGCCGGGGCTGGCGTCGTTTTCCGGCGCGTGCTTCCACACCTCGCGGTGGGAGGCCGAGCACGACCTGGCCGGCAAGACCGTGGCCGTCGTGGGCACCGGTTCCACGTCCGCGCAGGTCGTCCCGGCGATAGCGCCGCGCGTCGGCCAGCTCTACGTTTACCAGCGGGAGCCGGGCTGGGTGGAGCCGAAGCGGGAGCGGGCGTTCACGCCGCGCGAGCTGTGGTTCTACCGGCGCGTCCCGCTCGCCCGGCGCGCCCACCGGGCCTGGCTGTTCTACCAGGCCATGCGCCGGTTCCGGGGGTTCGACGTGACCAGCAAGCAGCAGCGCCAGGCGCGCGAGGCGTGCGTGGCGTTCATCAACCGCGCCATCGTCGACCCGGCCACCCGCGAGGCGGTGACGCCGCGCTACCCGTGGGGCTGCAAGCGCCTGGTGCTGGCGTCAACGTTCTACGACGCGCTCAACCGCCCCAACGTGGAGCTGGTGCCGCATGAGGTCACCCGGGTCACGCCGACCGGGGTGGTCGACGACACCGGGGCCGAGCGGCCAGTGGACGTGCTGATCCTGAGCACGGGCTTCCAGCCGACCGGCTTCCTGGCCAGCCTCGAGGTCAAGGGGCGGGACGGGCGGAGCATCCACGACGCGTGGCAGGGGCGGCCGACGGCGTTCCTGGGCATCACCGTGGCCGGCTTCCCGAACTTCTTCATCCTCTACGGGCCGAACACCAACGGCGGGGGGTCCATCATCGCCCAGCTGGAACGGCAGGCCGAGGTCGCCGCGAACGCCGTGCGGCGCCTGGAGCGGCGCGAAACGGTGCTCCGGAAAACAGTGCTCCGGAAGACAGTGCGCTCGATCGACACCAGGCCCGGGGCGCAGCGGCGGTGGGTGGCCTGGATCGACCGGCGGCTCGCCACCCGCGCCTCGGCGATGGAATCCGGCTGCCGCAACTACTATCACGTGGCCGGCGGCGCGAACGTCACCCAGTGGCCGGGCACGCACTTGCCCTACGCGGTGGCGACCCGGCTGCTGGCCCGGTTCGGCTTGCAGGGCCGCGCATGACCGCGAGCGCGAAACCGCCGCTGGCCGGCAAGGTCGTCCTCATCGTCGGAGCGAGCGCGGGGATCGGCGCCGACGCCGCGCGCGTCCTGGCCGCCGACGGCGCCGCGCTGATGCTCGCCGCGCGGCGCGCCGAGCCGCTTGCGGCACTGGCCGCCGAGCTGGAAGCGGCCGGGCACGAGGCCGCGTACACGGCCGGCGACGTCAGTGACGCCGGGGCGGTCGCCCGGTTCGTCGATGAGGCGGTCGCGCGGTTCGGCCGGCTCGACGGGGCCTACAACAACGCGGCGATCGGGGGGCACGGCCGGCTCGATGAGGTCCGCGAGGCCGACTTCGACCAGATCATGGCCGTGAACGTGAAGGGCACGTGGCTGTGCCTGCGCGAGCAGGCGCGGGTCATGCGGGAGCAAGGGTTCGGCTCGATCGTCAACGTGAGCAGCATCGGCGGGGTCCGCGGCAGCTCCGGCATGGGCGCCTACCAGGCCACCAAGCACGCGGTCATCGGCTTGACGCGCACCGCGGCGCACGATTTCGGGCCGCTCGGCATCCGGGTGAACGTGATCGCGCCCGGCCCTACCGAGACGCCCATGCTCGCGCAGCTGCGGCGGACGCTCCCCGGCGGCGTGGAGGCCCGCGTCGCGGCGACCCCGCTGCGCAAGACGGGAACCGGGGCGGAGGTCGCCGCGGCGGCGTCGTTCCTGCTCAGCGACCGGGCCAGTCATATCAGCGGGGTCGTGCTGCCGGTCGACGGCGGGTTCACGGCATGAGCGGCGCGCTCCCGGAAGGGCTAGAGGCACTGCCCGAAGGGCTTGCGGCACTGCCCGAAGGGCTAGCGGCACTGCCCGAAGGGTTCGCCGCGCTGCTGGAGGGCGCGGTCGACGTCCACGTGCACGGCCAGCCCGACCTGGCCACCGCCTTCCGCAACCGCGGCGACGACCTGGCCGTCATCCGCCTGGCCCGCCGCTACGGCATCAGCGGCTGGGTGCTCAAGTCGCACCTGTGGATCACCACCGACCGGGCGGCGCTGCTGCAGCGGGAGGCGGCCGGCCTGGGCTTCACCGTGTACGGCAGCATCACCCTCAACCCGCCGATGGGCGGGGTGTCGGCCACCGCGGTCGAGCTGGCGGCCGCGCACGGCGCGCGGGTGGTGTTCCTGCCCACCTGGGGAGCGGCCGCCGACGTGCAGCGGGGCGGCTACCTCGCCCGGCTGCTCGGCCAGCTGTCGCCGTCCTTCCCCGGCTACGCCGCCAAGAACGCGATCTCGCTGCTGACCCCGTCTGGCGCGCTGAGCGCGGAGTGCCGCGAGGCCATCGACGCCTGCCGCGCCCTGGACCTGTCCCTGGCGACCGGGCACGCCTCGCTGGCCGAGAGCCGGGCGGTCGCCGCCTACTGCGCCGGCATCGGGCAGCGGCTGCTGATCACCCACCCGCTGCACTACACCCAAGACCCCGGCGAGCTGCGGCACTTCGCCGAGCTCGGCGCGTTCGTGGAGTTCGCCAGCGCGCCGCTGCTGCACCCGGACTCGCACCTGTCCATCCGGGACGTGCACGCGGCGATGTCCGCGCTCGGGCCGGACCACATCGTCCTCAGCACCGACGCCTTCTCCCGATGGGCCCCACCCGAACCGGAGTGCCTGCGCATGTTCACCGAACAACTCGCCTACCTGGGCTGGCCGCCCCCGCAGCTGCGACAGATGACCGCCGGCAACCCGCGGGCGTTCCTCGGCATCGGGCAGGTGACACCATGACGGCCCGGTTCACCAGCCCCGGGCCGGGGGAGATGACCAAGGAGCAGCAGGCCATCTACAAGCTGTTCGCCACCGGGCGGCGCGCCCAGCCGGGCAACCCGTTCTCGCTGGTCGACGCGTCCGGCCGGCTGCAAGGGCCGCCGGCCGCGTGGGTGCTGGCGCCGCCGCTGGGGCGCGCGCTGGAGCAGCTCGGCGGCGCCGTGCGGTACGAGCTGTCCCTGTCGGCCCGCGCCGGCGAGATCGCGATCCTGCTCGTCGCGCACCACCACGCCAGCCCCTTCGAGCTGTACGCGCACACCCGGGCGGGCGCGGCCGCCGGGCTGTCACCGGAGGACCTGCGCGCGCTGGCCGCCGGGCAGCCGCCCGCGCTGTCCACCGACGCGGAACGGATCACCTACGCGGTCACCCGGGCGATCCTCGCCACCGGGACGCTCGATGACGAGGAGTACGCGGCAGCGGTCAGCGTCCTGGGCGCCACCGGGCTGTTCGAGCTCACCACGCTGATCGGCTGGTACTCCATGGTGGCGGTCCAGCTGGCCGTCTTCGGCCTCCGGCCGCCCGGGGAACCGGGGTGAGCGAGTACTCCATCTGGGTCCTGGAGTACGGCTTCGTCGACCGGTTCCCGGCCAGCAACCTGTTCGCGGCCCAGCCCAACGAGGGCCACCGGCGGATGCCGTACTGCTTCGCCCTGGTGCGCTCGGCGCGGCGCTGCATCCTCGTGGACACCGGCTTCGCCGACGACGCCACCTACCAGCGGCTGACCGCCAAGTACGGCCGCACCCAGTGGGCGGCGCCGACCGAGGTCTTGCGGCGGGCGGGCGTGGACGCCGATGAGGTGGACACCGTCATCTTGACGCACAACCACTTCGACCATGCCGGCTGCGCCGGGCAGTTCCGCAACGCCCATATCTACATCCAGCGGCGTGAGATCACCTCCTTCCGCGCCGCGCGGGGCCTGCCGCGCCGCTTTGAGTTCCTGACCAGGTCCTGTGAGGCGGCCCTCCCCGAGCTCCTGGACCGGCGCGGCGCGGCCGGGCTGGCCACCCTCGCCGACGGCGAGCTCGAGGTGGCGCCCGGGGTGGTCCTGTGGCCGGCGTTCGGCACCCACACCGCGGGCTCGCAGGTGGTATCAGTGACCACGGCCCGCAACGGACGGTGGCTGCTGGCCGGTGACAACGTCTACGCGTATGAGAACCTGGAAGGCCTGCACGGCGACGGCATCCTGGCCCCCATCGCGATGACCACCGGCAGCGCCGCGGACTGGCTGCGGCTGGCCGACAGCATGCTGTCGGCGGTCGGCGGCGACACCCGGCGGATCATCCCGTTCCACGAGGCCCGCCTGTGGGAGCGCTTCACCGCCCGCGAGTTCGCCGACGGCCTGCACATCGCCGAGGTCACCTAGCCCGGCGGGTAACCTTGTCACGCAGCCCTGAGCCGCAGGAGGCACCCATGAGCGAGGTGACGGTCATCGCGGGCAAGGCCGCCCAGGACCTGCGAGACCGGCTTAACCACGAGATCAACGCCTTCAACATCGCCGTCACCGGCTACCGGGACGTCCGCCATCTAACCTTGGCGGTCCGCGCGGACGACGGTGACCTGCTCGCGGGGCTGAACGGGTGGACGTGGGGCGGGTGCGGCTACATCGAGCTGCTGTGGGTGCGCGACGACCAGCGCGGCAACGGCCTGGGAACGAGCCTGCTGGCCGCCGCCGAGGCGGAGGTCCGGCGCCGCGGCGGCGACCGGGTCACCCTCAACACCTACTCCTTCCAGGCCCCCGGCTTCTACGCCCGGCACGGTTACGCCGAATGCGGCCGCACACTGGGCTACCCCAGCGGCCACGATCACATCCACTTGGTGAAGCGGCTGCAGTAGCTTTGCCGTCAGGCCTTCGCGGCGCGGCGCGCACGGCATCGCGCAGGTGCGCGGCTCCTACGCTGAGCTGCTGGCCGACCCGTCGCTGGACGCGGTGTACATCCCGTTGCCCAACGGCTTGCACGCGCCGTGGACGCTGGGGGCGATCAAGGCGGGCAAGCACGTGCTGTGCGAGAAGCCGTTCACCGCCAACGCGGCACAGGCCCGGGAGGTCGCGGCCGCCGCCGAGGGAACCGGGCTGGTCGTGATGGAGGCGTTCCGCTACCACCCGCTGGCCCAACGGATGGCCGAGATCACCGGCGGCGGCGCCCTCGGCCGCATCGAGCGGGTCGAGGCGGCCATGTGCTTCCCGCTGCCGCGCTTGTCCGACATCCGTTACGACTTCAGCCTGGCCGGCGGGGCGCTGATGGACGCCGGCTGCTACGCGGTGCACGCCCTGCGCCTGCTGGCCCCCGGCGAGCCCACGGTCATGCGGGCCCGCGCGCTCACGCTGGGCCGGGACCGGCGCGTCGACCGGGCGATGACCGCGCGGCTCAGCTTCGGCGGCGGAGCCACGGGTGAGCTGCGCGCGTCGATGTGGTCCGCTGACCTGCTGCGCATCCGCGCCCGCGCCATCGGCGAGCACGGCGCGCTGACCGTCACCAACTTCGTCGCGCCGCGGCTATGGTCGCGGTTCACCGTGACCGTGGACGGCCAGCGGCACCGCGAGCGCTTCGGCGGCGAGGCGACGTACGTCCATCAGTTGCGGGCCTTCGCCGCCGCCGTGCGCGGCGAGCCCGCTAACCTCACCCCGCCGGCCGACTCGGTCGCCACCATGTCCGTCATCGACGACATCTACGTGGCGGCCGGGCTCCCCCTCAGGGGCTTACCCTCAGGCCGGGTCGCGGTGACCGCCGGCGCGGGGGGCGGCGCGGGGGGCGGCCCGGGCGCGGGCGGGGGCGCGGGAGGCGGCAACGCCGGGG
>JAICUO010000427.1 GCA_025935815.1 Streptosporangiaceae bacterium | reverse complement strand
GGGGTGCTGCTGGAAGGATCGGCCGACGGCGTGGCCGCACGGGCTGAGGAGATGAAGGGCCTGCTGTCGGCGGTCATCCGGTCCGGCGATGCGGTCATCCGGTCCAGCGATGAGGCCGCGCCGGGTGCCGAGGTGGTACACGGCGCGCACGCCATGATCACGGCGCCAGCCTCGGCCGCCCCGGACTGCTGGGGCTGGGTTCCCCTGGGGGGTGACGACGCGACGCTGCTGCGGGTCTCGTTCTGGGTGTCGGCGCTCGCGGTGGTGCTGGAGGCGATAGAGGCGGCCGCCCGGGAGACGGGGCTGCGGCCGTTCGTGATGGGCTCGGCCGGGGCCGGGGCACTGTACGTGATGCTGCCGGCGGCTGAGGCCCCCGGCGTGGCCGCCCGGTTCGTCGGCCTGGTGCGTGCGGCCATCCCGGCCGGGCGCGGCGGGGCTGTCCTGCTGTCGGCCCGAGCACCCCTGCGGGCGGCACTGGCGGACGACGGCGGCCTGGCGGGCTCCACCCCCGGGCTGGCGCTCATGCGCGCCGTTAAGGACCAGTTCGATCCCGGCCACCGGATGGCACCTGGAAGGTTCACGTGGGCATGAGCGAGCAGCCGTCGACCGATCATCTCAAGGACGTGGCCGGGGACTGCGTGCACTGCGGCTTCTGCCTGCCGGCCTGCCCGACCTACCAGCTGTGGGGCGAGGAGATGGATTCCCCGCGCGGGCGGATCCACCTGGTCAGCCAGCTCCTCGACGGGGCGCCGCTGACCCCGGCCACCGCCACCCACTTCGACCGCTGCCTGGGCTGCATGGCCTGCATGACCGCCTGTCCCTCCGGGGTCCAGTACGACCAGCTCATCGAGGCGGCCCGCGGCTGGACCGAGCACCCGGACCAGGCCCCCGCTGGGCCGCCAGCCCGCGCGGACGCCCCGGCGGATGCCCCGGCGGGCAGCCCGGCGGCCATTTCGGCGCCGGCCCGGCTCGCGCGCCGGTCGCTGCGGGACCGGACGACGCGGGCCGCGATCTTCGCCGTCTTCCCCTACCCGGCGCGGCTGCGCGCGCTGACCGCTCCGCTGCGGATGGCCCAGCGGACCGGGCTGGATAAGTGGCTCGCCGGCAGCGGCCTGCCCGCGAAGGTCTCCCCCGCCGCCGAGGCGGCGCTGCGTCTCGCGCCGCCCAGCGCGAAGCGCCCGGCCGGGCAGCGGCTGCCGGAGCGGGTGGCCGCCCGCGGGCAGCGGCGCGCGGTGGTGGGGATGCTCACCGGCTGCGTGCAGTCGGTCTTCTTCCCGCGGGTCAACGCGGCCACGGCGCGGGTGCTGGCCGCCGAGGGATGCGACGTGATCATCCCCCGCGGGCAGGGGTGCTGCGGGGCGCTGTCGGGGCATTCCGGCCGGCACGCCGAGGCGATGCGGTTCGCGCGCGCGACCATCGAGACGTTCGAGCAGGCCGGCGTCGACGCGATCGTCGTCAACTCGGCCGGCTGCGGGTCGGCGATGAAGGACTACGAGCGGCTGCTGGCCGATGATCCCCCGTGGGCCGCGCGGGCCGCGGCGCTGAGCAGCCGCGTGCGCGACCTGGCGGAGTTCCTGGCCGGGCTCGGGCCGGTGGCGCCCCGGCACCCGGTGCCGGTGACGGCCGCCTACCACGACGCATGCCACCTCGGCCACGCGCAGCGGATCACCCGCCAGCCCCGGGAACTGCTGGCGGCCATCCCGGAGCTACGGCTCGTCGAGTTGCCGGACGCCGGCACCTGCTGCGGCTCGGCCGGGGTCTACAACCTCCTCCAGCCGCAGGCCGCGCGGGAACTTGCCGCCCGCAAGGCGGACTCGGTGCTGGCGTCCGGCGCTGACCTGGTGATCTCCGCCAACCCCGGCTGCACGTTGCAGATCTCCGCCGAACTCGCCCAGCGGGGCAAGGTCATCGCGACCGCGCACACCGCGGAGATCCTGGACGCGAGCATCAACGGTCGTTAGGGCGCGGGGGCGGTGACGGCGACGGAGCGGTTGCCGTGAGCGTCGGCCAGGGTGGCGATCCGGGTAACCGCGTCGCCGTCGGCGGCCAAGACGGTGATCTGCCGGGTGCCGCCGCTGGCGGGCATCGCCGTTGACCAGGTGATGCCGTCCGCTGAGGCCCACGTCACGGCCCGCTGGCCGCCCGGCTCGTTCTCCAGGCCGGCGGCGAGGAACCCGGTGCCGTCGGCCGCGAGCGCGGTCACCGTGCCCTGGGGGCCGGAGTAGTCACCGGGGCCGCCAAGGGAGGTCGTCCGCCAGTGCACGCCGCCGTCTGCGGAGGTCACCGCGAGCGGGAACCGGCCGCCGTTGGTGCCGTTGGCGCCGATGTCACCGGTCGCCACCACGAGCTGGCCCATGACCGCGACGTGATTGAGCAGCGGCTCGGTGGTGCCGGCGGGCTTGGGGATGTCGTAGGACTGCCAGTGCTGGCCGTCCGCGGTCACCCACGCGGTGTGGCAGTCATTATGGGTGCCGACCGCGATGAAGCCGGCCGGGGTGGCGGCCACCGCGTAGATCGCGCTGTTGGTCATCCCGCTGCCGGGGGCGCTCGTCGTGGTCATGATGGTGTCGCCGCCGCGCACCCAGTTCTTCAGGTCCGGTGACCACCACATCGCGTCAACTGGCTTGCCCTGGTGGAGCTGGGAGCCGACCACGACGTAGCCGCTGGCGTTGCCCGCCGCGGCGTTGACCTGGAACCCGGGCCCGGAGAAGGCCGCGCTGCCGGTGGCCGCCTGCCAGTCGCGGCCGTCGGCCGAGGTGAGCACGACGGGCGCCTGGGCGCTGCCGGGCTTTCCGAAGCTGACAGGGGCGACGTCCCCGACCGCGAGCCAGCCCGCCTGCCCGTGTGTCACGCTGGTCAAGATGGTGCCGGAAGGCTCCTGGGTGACGGCGGTCGCGCCGGTCACCAGCGACCAGGCGCCGCCGTCGCTGCGCCGCCAGATGGCCGGGCGGCCATCCGCGCTGCCCACCGCCACCTGGACCGCGCCGGCTGAGGCGATGGAGCTGACGGACTCGCTGCCCTGCTTGCCCGGGTAGCCGGGGAACGCGAGCGGGGCTGGCGGCGTGGGCGCGGCCGCCGCGGAGGCGGCCGTGCCGCCGCTGCCCGCAGTGGTCGCCGCCGCGCCCTGGGAGGCCGCGCCCTGGGAGGCCGGGGACTGGCTGCCAGTGCGGGCGAGCACGTCGTGCGTCTTGCCGGTGAGCATGACCAGCGCGCCGGCGCCGACGGCGAGGATGACCGCGACCGGAACCGTAACCCGCGCCACCTGCCATGCCCTGCGTCCCCGGGCCGGCCGCCGCGCCGGGAAAGCCGACCCGGCCTCGCCCTCCCAAGGCAGCGGGTCCTCCTCCCGCTCCGGGTACGGGCCGGGCCGGCGCAGCGGTGGCTGCCACCTCTCGGCCGGGGAGAGGTCGGGCTCGCCATCCGGCCAGCCGGGGTAGCCCCGCGGTCCCCGGGAGTCCAGCGGTGCCCGGTAGCCCTCCGGTCCCCGGGGGTCCACCGGCGCACGGTAGCCCTGCGGCGCCCAGGAGTCCCGCGGTGCCTGGTAGCCCTGCGGTGCCCGGTAGCCCTCCGGCCCCCCGGAAACTTGCGGTCCCCGGACGTCCAGCGGCTCGCGGTTGACCTGCGGTGCCCGGTAGTCCTGCGGTGCCCGGTAGTCCTGCGGTGCCCGGTCACCCAGGCGCGCCTGGTATCCCAGTCGGGGCCCGGGCTGGCCATACTGCTCGCCGGGCTGCTGGTCCTCCCAGGTGCGCTGGTCATCACGAACCCGCTCCTCAGCCTGCGCCTGACGATCGAAGACCAACCGCCACTCACGCGGGGTCACTGGCCGCGATGACGGTGCCTCGGCCTGCCGTGGCTCCTGGGCTGGCCGCGGACCAGGGACCGGCGCCTCAGGGCGCAGCGGCCGAGCCTGCCGGCGGGGCAGGTCGCCAGCCGCGAGCGGGCCGGGCGCGGGAGCCACCGGGGCCGCGGGCGGCGGCGTCACCTCTTGGGCGACCGCCTCGGGGGCGCCCTCTTCCGGGGCGACGGCTTCGGGGACGACAGCCTGGGGAACGGTGACCTCGGGAACGGTGACCTCGGGACCGGTGACCTCGGGAACGGTGACCTCGGGACCGGTGACCTCGGGAACGGTGGCCTGGGGGGCGTCAGCTTCGGGGGCAAGGGCCCTGAAGGTGATGATCTCCGGGGTGAAGGACCCGGGGGCGAGGGCCTGAGGGCGGGCGGGGGCGTCCGCCAGTGTCGGAGCACTCAGCGGGAACGCCTGCCCGGGCAGCGGGTGCGCGTCATTGGGAACGGCCGGGACGGGGCCCTCGTCCGCGATGGTGTCCTCCGCACTGTCCCAGGTAATCCCGGAGTCGCGCCACAGTTCGTCCGCGATCTGCCAGCCGGACCGGTTCGCCGGGTCCTGCACGCCGTATCCGTAGCCCGCCGGGACCCGGAACCCGGGGCCGCCAGCCCGCCCGCGCAGCGCCTCCGTCGGCCCCACCACGGGCGCGCGCCCCGCCGTGGCCCGCGGGTAGCGCGGCCGAGCGGTCCAGCCCTGCGTGTCATCGCCCGCCAGCTGGTCATATTCCGGCCGGTCGCCGCCCGGTTGATCATCGCGGGGCGACGGCGACTCCTGCGCCCGGGGCGCTTGCGGAAGCCAGGCCGGCGCCGGTACTGGTGCGGTGGGCACGGGCGGCGCGGGGAGATCGTCGCCCGAGGACTGGTTATCCGGGCGGGCTGGTTCCGTGTCCGTGGCGCCGCGGGGGGCCGCTTCCCTCGGCACCGCCAGTAACCAGCCCGCCGGACGCGCCACGCCGGGCCACGCGGGCCAGGCGCTGGCACCGCCGGATCCAGGCTGAGCCGGGCTCCCATAGCCTGGCTCGCCCGTCTCGGCAGTCTCATGAAACTCGGGAACACGCGTGGGGAGGTGCGGGGACGCATCCGCCGCGGCGGAATTCACCGCCGCGGGCGTTTCGGGCGCCGCGAACTCCGCATGGGGCGGGAAGCCATTCGCTCTCGGGTCGGCGTCGGTCATCTTCTCACTCCGAGTCCCTGCGTAATCACGTTGCGTAGCCATTCGAGGCGTGCACCTTCACCCAGAACTTCGTATCCGTTGCCCTGCTGGTTCGATGGTAACGAGGGATTCGCAGAATTCCGAGACCTAGCGGCCAGAAATTTTCACAAATTGTTGGTCATCAGCTACTCCATGTAGCCATAGTGGGTTTTCGCCCGTACGCGCGGGAAGAAGAAAGTCAATTGATGGCAGCGCGCCCAGCGGGGAATTCGTGATCCAATGTGACCAGCGTTAATACTGGCAGGCAATTGGACTGATGGGACTTCATGCCGATTACGCTGAGTCGCCATCCAGTCGGCGGCTCCGTCCAGGCGGGGCCGTCCGGCGGGGCCGGGCTTTCGCGCTTCCCGGCCCCGCCACCTGCCGGGCGCTCCGTTCGCGCCAGCCGATGCGAGGCGCTGGCACCAGCCAGCCGGCGTCCTTCCGTGGCGCAGAGGCCACCGACCCGGACCGGACAAGCTCGGAGTACGCGGTGTCGTGGCGTTGCGCCCGGCCGGCGGAGCGGCAGTGCCTCAGCCGGCCGACTTGCCGGTCCGGTCGTGGATGAGGCCGTAGCCGATCGCCTCGGCGACCGTCAGGGTCCGCGCGCGGCGGGCGTCCTCACGTACCTTGTCGGCCTCGCGTCCGCACGCCTCGGCGATCCGGTAGTACAGCGAGTCCAGCATCCGCTCGGCCTGCTGTTGCCGCTCGGTTACCGCCGCGACCGTGCCGCCCAGCTCCAGTCGCGGCTCGGACAGGGCGAACGAGGCGTTAGGGTAGGCCAGCCTGCGCGAGCAGGCCGCGAGCACCCCCAGGGCCGCGCCGTGTATCTCACCGCTGGCGTGGGCGTGCACCGGGACCCGGAGCGTTTCCAGGACGCCCATCGCCGCGAGCGCCGCGGGTAGCTCGGCGCGAAGGTTCTGCAGCTCGATCCGGATCGGCTCATCACCCTCGGCGTCCAGCGTGAGGAGTTGCGCCGACAGCCTGGTGGCCGCGTCCTCGTCCAGGATGCCCGAGGCCATGACGATCCGCTTTTCCAGCAGCCGCGCGTAGAGCTGATCCTGCCAGTCGGCATGCGGATCGGCCCAGACCCGCACTCCGGGAACCGGGCCCGGCCCGGCGGGACCGCCGGGTACGCCCGGCTCCGGTACTCCCGGCCAGCGGGGCGCTCCCGGCCACCCGGGGCTTCCGGGCGCGCCCGGCCCCGCGGGCCGGCCGGGCTGGCCGGGCCTGGGGAACTCCGCGGGCCAGTCGCGCTGCCGCAGTGGCGGCCCCTCGCCCCGGCCGGGCATGTCGAAGGAACTACCAGGCATCGCGTCATCCTCTCCGGGCACAGCCCGGCGGGAGCTGTCGCCGCCGGGCGCCTTCCAGGCGATCAGGCCGCCGATCGCGGCCGCGTACCGCTCAAGGGTGGAGGCGCGCACGTCGGTGGTGCCCGTCTCCAGCCGGGCGACCGCCGACTGGGAGGTGCCCATCCGCGCGGCGACCTCCGTCTGGGACAGCCCCGCCGCCTGACGCCGCGCGACCAGGTCACGGACCATCCCCGCGCGCTCGGCGGCCATCCGGCGCAGCGCCATCTCGCGGAACCCCGGCAGCACCGGCAGGTCGTCCGGGAACTCTCCGGGACCGTCCATACGTCAAACGATATCTCAAATTCGAGATAGCCGCCAGCGCGTCGCGCCCGACGCACCCCCCGCCGATCCCCATGCCACTTACCCCCGGTGCACCGCCTTCACCGGCTGCCCGGTGCGCCCCGGTAGCCGCTCCAGGTCACGCCAGCCGGCCCTCTCTGGCCGCATGAGCATCGCTGTTGCGGACGATCGGACCGCGATTCGCGGTCCGATC
>JAICUO010000040.1 GCA_025935815.1 Streptosporangiaceae bacterium | reverse complement strand
TTATGCCGCGTATCGCGGCATAACTCACGGCACTCGCGATGATCATGACGCGAGCGGCCGTCCCGGGACGTCACCGTGGCCCCGGATACCTACGCGCGGATCAGGCGATCGGGCCACATCGCCCCTCCTCCTAGGCCTTGGGGCAGGGTTGGGTGTCGGCGATGGCTGGGCCGGGTCAGCGGTCCGCTGGCAGCAGGCTGTCGACGAGCGTGTCGTGCAGCCACGCCGTGTAGCGCGCGGAAGTCCAGCCACAATCGTCGCGCAGCATGCGGTGCACGTCCGGTGAGGTGAGGGTCCAGACGATCGCCCCCGCGTCGTCCACCGTAAGTCCAGGCCGCAGGTCGCCGCGGGCGGCCACCCAGCGCACGACCTGCGTCATGGCGGCGCGTCGCTGCCCGACCTGCGCGTCGAACCGCAGTTCAGCGGCGGCGGGATCGACTGCGGCGGCCCCCCGCAGGACGTCGTCGAGCGGACGCAAGCGTTCGAGCTGTTCGGTCATCCCGTGAGCGAACATCGCGAGCTGCCGACGCTGATCGAGTTCCTCGCGCATAGCTTGCGGGCCTTCGCGGTCGAGGAAGGCTATCGGTTGGTCGTCGCCGCCGACGACCACGCTGAGGACGTCCTGCAGCAGTCTGATCTTCGATCCGAACGTGCTGTAGACGGTGTCGGCCGAGACGCCCGCGTGGCGGGCTACGGCCGCGATCGTCGTCGCGGCGTAGCCCTTTTCGACGAACAGCTCGCGGGCGCTTCCGACGATCCGGCGGCGGGTCTCAAGTGCTTGGGCGGCTCGCAGCGGCGAGCTGTACACGCGGGGCGGGTTGACGGTACACCTCTTTTCGATCTACTCTTACTTTATTCATCCTAGTTGCACTCGGATGAATCAGGTTCGGCTTGTACGTCGACGAAGTCTACGAGCGGTCACGACGCGCCCGTGCCCGCCAACCGTTAATGAATGCCAGAGAGAGGAACACCCCGATGTTCGGAGTAGTGCAAGACATGCCCGCCGTCAGCGAGGCGGAATACCACCTCGTTGAGCAGCACCTCGGCCCGGACCGGCCCGCCGGCCTGGTCGCCCACGTCTCCGGCCCAATAGACGGCGGCTGGCGCGTGATCAACGTCTGGCACAGCGAGGATGACTTTCGCCGGTTCCAGTCCGAGCGATTGCTCCGGGCAGCCGGCCTCGCTGCCCAGGCCGGGCTAGACCCGACCAAGGCGGCGCGATTCACCGCGCTCACGGTCGCCGGCGACGAGATGCCGTTCCAGTGAGGCAACTCGAGTACTGGAACGAGCACGCCGGCGAAAGCTGGGCCGAGAACGCCGATGCTCTGGAGTCAATCAACGCCGCGTCCGGTGCAGACGCGATGCGCCGGGCAAGGGCCCGGCCGGGCGAGGTGGTGCTCGACGTCGGCTGCGGCACCGGGGCGACGACGCTCGCGCTGGGCCGCGCCGTCGCCCCGGGCGGCCGGGTCACCGGGGTCGACTTGTCCGCGCCGATGATCCGCGAGGCCCGCCGGGCACAGGCCGAATTGGACGTCCCGGGGATCGAGTTCCTCGAGGCTGACGTCGAGCTCGCCCGGTTCGAGCCAGCGTCCGTCGACGTCGTCTTCTCCCGCATGTGCCTCATGCTGCTCGACAACCCGGCCGCCGGACTCGGGGCGCTGCGCCGGGCGCTCCGTCCCGGTGGACGGCTGCTGGCCACCGCGTTTCGCGATATCGCCGAGAATCCGTGGCTGCCACTCGCCGTGATCGGCGCAGCCCCGTTCATCGGTGCCCTCCCGCCGCTGCCACTGCCAGGAGAGCCCGGACCCTTCACCTTCGCCGACCCGGACGTCCCGCGCGCACTGCTCCAGACCGCTGGCTTCGTCGACATCGAGATCGTCGCGGTCGACACCGCGGTCACGCCGTCCGGATCACCGGAGGACGTCGCCGCGCTGCTCATCCAACTCGGCCCCGCCGGTGGCCCCTACCGGCGGGCGACGCCCGACCGCCGGGCCCGGGCCCGCCAGGCGGTGGCCGCCCTGCTCGGCCGCTTCGTCGACGACGCCGGGCGTGTCACCCTCCCGAACGCCACCTGGACCATTTCGGCCCGGCGACCCGACTCTTGTCAACACGAGGGAACCCGATGAAGTACCTCGCCATCCTGGCGGCCGCCATCGCTGTCGTTCTGGCCAGCAGGCGGCTCTAGCCACCACCCGGACGCGGCCGTGAGCTCAATTGTGGTGAGCGGCCTAGAATAACTTCAACATGCCGATGCCTGTACAGCCCGCGTTGTTTTACCGTACTCGATAGCGAGGAAATCTTCGGCCGTGCGGTCCGGTCCGCCGGGAATCCGGCCATGGTGGCGGCCGTCAGTTCAGCGCCAGGCAACCGAATGGCCGGCGTGGGCGCGTTCGCTGACGGGGATTACCGGACTCCTTTCATAGTCGAGGCGGAGACGAACGGGCTGTTCACTGAGGCGGTACTCGTCACGGTTGCGAGTGCACAGAAGCGGCAGCGCGAAATCACCGCGCGCGGGCTGTTCTGTGACGCGTGACGCGAAGACGGCGTCGAACGCGGCGGTGAACTTCGCGTCCCGGTCGCGGACCAGGTAGCGCCCAGCTAAATTCTGGGCGCTACCAGTAGGGATTAGTGCCGCGCGGGTTCCCGCGTCTCCTCCAGCTCCACCGGCTGCGGCAAGCTCTCCGGCCGCAGTGTGTCGTTGCGGAACACGTGAGCGATGAGAGTTGGCCGCATGAGCGCCTGCGGCGGGTCGATCAGCCCCGCGACGCGGAAGAACGACGCGGTCACGTAGGGATCGTTGGTAGCAGCCGCGTGCAGGTGCGACATGTACCCGTTGCCGACCACGACCTTGAGGGTCCGGTCGCCCTCGACGGCGGGGAAGCCCAGGTCACCGAGGGTCGAGATATCCCAGGGAGCGTCGATGAGCCCCGCGATCTGCTGGAAGAAGCGCAGCGCGTCCGGCTCGTCGTGGGCCTGCAGGTGGCCGCGCAGCGCCACCGACTGCAAGGCGGCCGCCGTCATCCCCTGGCCATAGACCGGGTTGAACGCGCACACCGCGTCGCCGAACACCAGCAGGCGGGACGGGAAGGCGGTCAGCAGCTCGTACCGGCGGCGCACGCTGGCCGGGATCCGGAAGGTGACGGGGTCGTCGACGGGCTCGGCGTCGCGGATGGCCGCGTAGATCTCCGGGGCCGGCAGCGAGCGGGCGTATTCGAGGAAACCCTCGAGGTCGGCCGGCGGAACGTCGCCGAGGATGCCGGTCAGCGACAGCATGGAGATGTCGTTGCCGAGCTTGGGGAAAAACGCGCCGCGCGGAAAGGCGGGCGACGCGACCGGGTTGATGGACAGGTCCGTCCCGTACGGGTCACGGCGCAGCCGGAAATGCCGGGTGGTATACGCCAGGTCCATCTTGATCCGGTCTTCGTCCGGGCGGGCATAGCCCAGTTCCTCCAGCCAAGCCGGCATCCTGGAGCCGCGCCCGGTGGCGTCCACCACCAGGTCGGCGTCCAGCACCTGCCCGCGCGACTGGTTGGCCTCCCCGGCCACCTCGACGCCGGTGACCTGCCCGTGGCCGTCGGTGACGAGGTTACGGATGGCGTGCTGCTCGAGGAACTCCACGTTGGGAAGGGCGCTGACCCGTCGCCGCACGTGGCCCTCGAGAACGGGGCGGGTCGCCGAGACGCTTTCCAGCCCGGTCTGGGCCGGGTGCAGCCGCCTGCCGTTGAAGTACCAGCGGAGGTTGCCCGCCATATCGCCGGAAGGCACGCCCTCCGCGACCATCTGCTGGTGCAGACCGGGAAACAGCTCCTCGAAAATCTGCTGGCCGCGGGCCAGCAGGGCGTGCGCGTGCCGGCCGTGCGGCACCCCCCGGCGCGGACCGTCGGTGCCGGTCAGCTGATCACGGTCAACCACTAGCACACTGTTGTAAGCGTCGGCGAGGACCCTGGCCGCCAGCAGCCCGCCGATGCCTCCGCCGAGAACTATCGCCCGCTCTCTCGCGTTAGCACCCATTTCATCGCCCTTCTTCGTGACATGTTCCTCCGATCAGATCAGCCGGGCGAACCGCGGCGCATCTCCCGACGTGCGCAAGGCACGCCGGGAGGTGCCTGGACCCAGCGATGCCCAAGCACGCGGCGCAACCGGCAAGATGTTCTTTTCGTCGCCAAATACAACGATGTTAGAAACTGGCGGGGGGACGTTCCCGGCGCGATCACGGATTGACATGGAGCTCACGATGAGACCTTTCAAGATAGACATCTCGCAGGACGCACTCGACGACCTGAGCCGACGGCTCGAAAATACCCGCTGGCCGGCCGGGCTTGGCACCGGCTGGGAATGCGGAATCCCGGTGGAGTACCTGCGGGAGCTGGTTCGCTACTGGCGCGAAGATTACAACTGGCGGGCCGCCGAGGCGAAGCTGAACGCCTTCCCGCAGTTCATTACGGAAATCGACGGCCAGAATATTCACTTCTTGCACGTCCGCTCGCCGCAGCCCGACGCCACCCCGCTGCTGCTGTCCCACGGCTGGCCCGGGTCGTTCGTGGAGTTCGCCGACATCATCGGCCCGCTCACGGATCCCGCGGCGCACGGGCTGGACCCGTCGCTCGCGTTCCACGTGGTGATCCCGTCCATCCCGGGATTCGGGTTCTCGCAGCCGCTGCAGCCGGGCTGGGAGCCGATGCGCATCGCGGGGGCGTGGCAGGAGCTCATGAGGCGGCTGGGGTATACGCGCTACATCGCGCAGGGCGGGGATGCCGGCGCGGTGATCTCGATGCTGCTTGGCCGCATCGACGAGGAGCACGTCACCGGGGTGCACGTGAACATGCTGATGACGTTCCCGCCGGAAGACCCCATGATCTTGGGCGCCCTCGACGAGAACGACCAGGCCCGGCTCGGGAACCTCGCCCGGTTCGAAGGCGAGCTCGGCGCGTACATGAGGCTGCAGATGACCAGGCCGCAGACGCTGGCGTACGCGCTCACGGACTCGCCCGTCGGCCAGCTGGCCTGGATCGTGGAGCGATTCAAGGACTGGACCGATTCGGTGGACGTGCCCGAGGACGCGGTCGACCGCGACCAGATGCTCACGAACGTCACGCTGTACTGGCTTACCGCGTCGGGTGGCACGTCGGCGCACCTTTACAAGGCCGGCGCGGACGGCCTAGCGATGGCCGCGATGGGCGTGGTCCCGCCGCCCATTAGGGTGCCGGTCGGGGTGGCGGTGTTCCCGCGCGACATCTTCCTGCCGGTCCGGCGGCTGGCCGACCGGGAAATCGAAACGGTCGGCCAGTGGACGGAATTCGACAGCGGCGGTCATTTCGCCGCGATGGAGCGGCCCGCGGAACTCATCCGGGACCTGCGAAGCTTCACGTCCCTGGTCTTGTCCAGCGCCCGCAGCGGCGCAGACGCCTGAGGTAACCGACGTCGGCGCACGCCCGCAGGCAGGTGTCGCCCGGCAAGTGGATCCGGCTGCCGGTCAGCCGCGCCGGGCAGCGCGCAAGCCTGCGGCAAGGCGGGAATCGGCGCTCTGGTGGGCGACGACAGCCACGACGTGAAGGGCGGCCTGTTCGGTGTGGCCGGCTTTGCGCAGGGCATCTAGATCGCCTTCTGACATGGTCCACGGCGCGCGGCTGAGCTTGCGGGCGAAACCAGGCAGCGCATCACCGGCGCTGCCTGGCAGCGCGCGTCCGGACAGCTCGGCCGCGCCCGCCCAGTCGCCGCTCTCCTCGGCGGCGATGGCTGCCACGAGGCAGCGCTGGCCCGTGCTGAGCGGCTCGTCCGCCTCCAGCAGGCACGAACGCCAGGCATCCCACAGTGTCCGCAGCCGCTCCGCCGCAGGTACCGAGGGACGCGGCGGGCCCGCCGCTGGCTACACGCAGAAATTCTACCTGCGCGAATCCGGCATCCGCCGTGGCTACGCGGTCCTGCGCTGGGGCGGCCCGGGGTGGGGTGACTGGGCGAGGTGCTGGAGTTCGGCGGTGCACATCATGAACCCGTCGGCCGGAAGCTGCCGCACGTAGTGGTCCATGTCGGCGAGCAGAGCGAAGACGTGCACGGGGGTCAGTGCGCGGCGGGCTGAGGTGACCACGTCGCGGAGCGCGGCCATGACGGCTGGGTGGCGGGTCTGGTAGGAGGACGCGACCAGGTGGTTGCTGCGGTCGGCGGCGAGGTAGAACTGCACGAGATCCTTCGTGCCGACGAACAGCTCGCTGGCTCCGGCGGCGCAGAACGCGGCTACGGAGTGCACGGCGGCGGGAGTCTCCACGAAGACCGACAGCGGCATGGCGGCGGGCATGGCTAGGCGGAGCCGCAGCTGCTGGTACTCGTCCTGGTCGTTGATGAACGGCACGGCGAAGCTCAGCTGGGCGGCGTCCGGGCCCAGGCGTTCCTGGACCCGGGTGCGGATGGCCTGGAAGGCCCGCGGATAGCCGGGCTCGGCCAGCAGCCACCGGGCACCGTGCTGGCCGAGATCGGGGTTGGGCTCGGGGCCGACGTCGACATCGCTGGTGATCTGGGCGGCGTCGTCGGATCGCAGGTCGAGCAGCCGCATGACGAGACGCTGCCCGCCGACGAGCTCTGCGGCGATCGTGCACAGCTCTTCGGCGATCGCGGCCCCGTACTCCTCGGCCCGGCCGGGCGCTGACCGCAGGAGGTCGAGCGGGCTCAGGCCGGCGGACAGGCAGATGAACTCCTCACGCACGAAGAAGCTGGTCACCTGCTGAACCCGGTGCGGCAGCGCATTGGTCGTCCGTACGTCCGCTGCCCCGGCGATGACCACGCAGATCGATCCGAGATCAGCCGGGGTGATGGTGAAGGGCCTCGCGGGCAGGGCAGCGGATCCGGCGTCGCCGAGCGTTACTGACTGGCGGTCGGTGCGGACGGTGACCTGGCCAGTGATGCCGTCAAGCTCGGCGCGGTCCACGCGCAGCACCGGGATGCCCCGCGACCTGCACAGGGATTCCATGTGGCCGGTCCGGCCGCCGCTGGAGCAGATCACGGCGGACGACGCGATGATCGCGTCGTAGAACCCGTGATCCAGTGATTCGACGACGAGTACCGAGCCGCGGGCGGGCTCTCCGGCGTGATTACAGGTGCCGCGGATGATCACCGATGGCGATTCAACGAGAAGCGCCCCGAAGATCTCGCGTGCGCCCGCGGTCAACGCTCGAATCCATAGGAGGTCATGAATTCAGCCTCGCGGCCGTCCCGCTGGCCCCGCAACTTCCGGTGTGCTGCTGCCTCATCCCGCCGTTTCCTGGGGATGCCCGAGCCCGAGAATGGACCGGAGGTCTCTGGGCGTCACGGACAGGTCCCGCAGCTTCGCGGCGGCTGCCCTGGTGACGGCGGAACGCAGCGCGCGGTCAGTCACCCGTGCTCCGTCGTCTCCGGTCACGATGTCCCTGACCGCCTGGAGGCTGTTCTCCAGCCGGGCGGTGTAGGCCATCCGGTGGTCGCGCTGGCGGGCGGTCATCCGGCGCACGTCCAGGGACAGCGCTTCGGCCAGCTCGGGGACGAGCGCGCCGGTCAGCGTGATCGTGGCCTCGCCGTAGCAGGTCTCCAGCCGGCACAGCACGGTGGCGGCGACCTCGACGGAATGGTTCTTGATCGCGGCGAGGTTGAACGTGAACGCTCCCGTCCGGCCGTTCCTGACGATCTCGTCGCCGTCACGCGGGCTGCCGACCACTGAGATCGGTCCCGACGTCTTCCCGGCCGAACCGACCAGGCCGCCGCAGCTGTCCACCTCCACTCCGCGCCCGGTGCGCCGGTGCGCGGTGGCGATCCCCTTGCTCAGCAGGTTCTTCCAGAGCGGGGAGTCAACGCGCTCGTAGTTGGTCTCCCGGCCGAAGTTCGAGACCACCAGGTCAGCCTCGATGCCCTGGACAGGGGATGGCCCGGAGACAGACAGGGCCAGCGTGCCCGCTGCGGTGGGGCGGATCCCGCTGACTCGCCCGGTGACGACCGTGACCGGCCCGTCCGGGGTCATCGCGGCGTGGACTATGTCGGCCGCGTAGGGCAAGACACCCACCCGCAGCACCGCCAGCAGGCTTCCGTAGCTGTCCAGCATCGCGCGCAGGTCATCGGTGGGGACTCGCGCGAGGATCGCGGGGAGATACGGCTCCCACGCCTTCATGACACGTTCGGTCACGACCGCCGGTGATTCTTCCGGGTGCTCGCGCACGACGGCGGCGCACGCCCGCTCCCACTCGCCCAGCAGGTACCGGGTGAACTCCGCCGGGCCCTCGTAGGCATCGCTGCCCAGCTGCGGGGGCGGCAAGTCCAGCACCCGGTGCCGGTGCTCAGGCGGGTACGTCCGCAGCGTCCGGCCGGAGCCGGAGATCATGTGGATCTTCCCGGTGTGGCCGCGCCGCAGCAGCAGGGCCGCGGAGTCGTAGGCGCTGAGCATCGTGCCGACGATGGCGACGGTGCCGTCCGGCCGCACGCTGAGGATCCGCTCGATCCCGTCCGGCGAGTACGGGTGCCGTACGAACGACGGGTGGTCCAGCACCCCGGCCGCGAACGCCGGATGCCTTTGCTCCAGGCCGGTCGCGAGGATGACGTGGCTGGCGGTGAGCGTCGTCCGGCCAGCCCGCGCTCCGCCGCCAGGCAGTGACAGGTCCTCGACGACGACGTCAACCAGCGGCAGGCGGACCGCCAGGTCGGTCACCTCGCCGTCAGCCTCGATCAGCGTCACACCCTCCATGGCCTCCCGGGCGGCATGGGCCAGGCGGTCAGCGAGATAGTCAGGGTAGATCCGCCGGGGCGCCGGCCCGGGCTCGGTGAACGTGAAGTCACGCCACTCCGGCGGCCAGCCGGTCCGGTCCGCCTCGTGGTTGGCCCAGTTCACGAAGTCGTCGACGTCCTCCCGGAACACCGACATCCGGCCGGCCTGAATGTTGAAGACATGATGCCAGTGATTGCTGTCCTGGTGGTACGCCACTCCGGCGTTCCGGTAACCGGGACGCCGCTCGATCAGCATGACCTGCACCGGCTCTCGGGCGAACTGGAGAAGCCGGATAGCGGTGGCAGTTCCGCCCAGGCCCGCACCGGCGATGACAATCCGGCGAGACAGCCCGAAATGGTCACTCACGTCACCAAGCCCCCATCCAGCCCGGCGATGACCGCCAGGCAGATTGCCGGGCCGGTAAAGGGCACCGCTACCAGAATACTATCCAGCCGGCCGCAATGAGAGGAATACCCAGCTGCTGATCATCGCCCCGATAATGCCATGCATCCACATTGCCACCAGAGGAAACGCTGCTCACGGGATGAGCAATCCCAGAGAAGCGGGAGCCGATGTCAGCGGGTAGGCCACGCGGACGTGGCGGCATGATCGGCTCGTGGCGCATTATGGTTTGCGAGCCACGGCACCGTAGCCGTTCACCTCGGCCGGCGCCGGGCGCGGCCCCGCGCGATCCGGCCGCCACTCCGACACGAGCACCACACCGGGCGGCACCAGCTCAAGGCCGCTGAACGCGAGCTCGGCGAACTCGTCGGAATCGCGCAGCTGCGCCGGAACCCCGGCCCCGCGGTAGGAGCGCTCCGCGGCGCCCGCCCCGGCTCGCTGATGTTCCGCCGTGACGTGCGAGGCGACAAGGTAGCTGCCCGATGGCAGGGCGCCGAGCAGCGTCGCGACGATCTGCGCGGGCTTGAACTCGTCCGGGACGAAATGCAAGACGGAGACGAGCATCAGCGCGACCGGCTGGCTGAAGTCCAGCACCTCCCGGGTCACCGGGTCGGACAAGATCGCCTCCGGCTCCCGCAGGTCGGCGTGGATGTAGGCCGTACGGCCCTGTGGTGAGCTGGTGAGCAGCGCCCGCGCGTGCGCGAGCACCAACAGGTCGTTATCGGCGTAGACGACCCGGGCCGACGGCGCGATTGACTGCGCGACCTCGTGGACGGGGTTGCTGGTCGGCAGCCCGGTCCCGATGTCGAGGAACTGCCCGATGCCCGCTTCCGCCGCCAGGTACCGGACGGCGCGGCCCAGGAAAGCGCGATTCTCGCGTGCCCCGGTGCGCCCCGTCGGCACCGCGGCGAGCGCCTTCTCGGCCGCTTCGCGGTCGGCCGCGAAGTGGTTCTTGCCGCCCAGGTAGTAGTCGTACATCCTGGCGCTGTGCGGCTTGGAAGTGTCGATCGCTGGTGGCGTGTCCGTCATCGCCGCCTCTCCCGTCTCAATACGGAATCCTATCGCCAGGCGTCGTACGTATGGGTTCTTCGCGGTACAGGGTGAAGCCTCCGGTCCGCTCGCGACACGCTCCCCGTGCCTGGCCCGGGGGCTAGGCACGGGGAAGCCGATGGTCAGCTGGTGCAGGCGGTGCCGTTGACGGAGAAGCTGGTCGGGCTAGCGTCGCTGCTGGCCCAGCTGCCCTGGAAGCCGTCTGTGATGCTGGAGCCTGCCGCGATGGTGCCGTTGTAGCTGGCGTTGGTGAGGGTCGCGTTCTGGCCGGCCTGGGAGAAGCCGCCGTTGAAGTTGGCGGTGACCTTCTGGTCGCCCGGGAAGGCGAAGGTCACCGACCAGCCGTTGATCGCCGTCGTGCCGGTGTTGGCGATGACCACCTGGGCGGTGAAGCCACCGGGCCATTCGCTGTTCCTGGTGTAGGTGACGTGGCAGGTGCCACCAGACTGACCGGTGGAGACCGTCCAGGTGAAGCTGGCCGAGCCGGTGGCGCCGGTGCCGTCCCTGGCGGTGACGGTCACGTTAGACGAGCCGGCTGCGGTCGGGGTACCAGTGATCAGCCCCGTGCCGGAGTCGATCGACAAGCCTGCGGGCAGGCCGCTGGCGGAATAGCTGAGGGTCTGCCCCGAGGCGGAATCCGACGCGTGAACCTGCACGCCGGCCGCGGTGCCCACCGTCCCCGCCTGGTTACCGGGGCTGGTCACCGACACCGTGTTGCCGGTGCTGACCGAGCTACCGTATCCGGCGGCCACGATGTTGGCCTGGACGGCGGCCTCGGTGCTGGCGGTGGGGTAGCCGGTGGTCATGGCGCCCTCGTAGAAGGTGCCGGCAGCGCCCTTGCTGTTATCGCCGCCGATGCCCAAGATGATCGCGCCCTGCTTCTTCATCGGGTTGTAGCCCGCGGGCCGCACGCCGTTGAAGTCGGTGGCCAGCGTGCCGGACTGGGCGTTGCCGCCCAGGATGGCCCACTGGTTCTGGCCGCCCTCGATCATGGCGGTGGTGTACCGGAAGCTGGTGGTCGGGTCGCCCGAGTTGAGGTGCACGTTAGTCCCGGAGAACAGGCCGTTCTCCATGTCGGCCATGATCCAGGGGCCGTTGCCGCTGCCGAAGCCCCAGACCTTGATGTTGCCGAAGTAGATGGCCTCCATGGTCCCGGCGCCGTCGTCGTTGTTGTTGGTCTCGGCGTTGCCGTAGTCGAAGCAGCAGCCGCCGTTGAAGTGCGTGCCGTCGAAGATCGCGTACTCGCCCTCGGAGTTGTCGCCGGTGACGATGTTCCTGGTGCTGTCATCGCGGTACCCGGTGCCGGGCGCCACGAAGACCCCGTACGCCTTCTGGCCGCCGACCGTTGTCGGGGCGGCGGTGGCGCTGGCGAGGTTGTCGGGGCCGCCGGCGGCGCCGCCGCCGGGCGCGTCGGTGAGGTTGTTGCCGTTGCCCGACTGGTCGAAGATCTCCGTGATGACGCAGGTGGTGCCCGAGCAGAAGGAATCCTGCGTCGCGGCGTTCGCGACGCCGCCCGCGCTGAGCGGGGAGATGTTGGTGGTCGCGTTATTCGAGGCGCGCCTGACCTGGTACAAGGGCCCGTTGTAAGCGGCATACAGCGCCCGGGTGGTGCTGTGGGCGGCCACGCACGGGGTGCCGGCCGCGGCGTAGATGTCACATGGCCCCTGCGTCGCCGCGCGCGACGGCGTCCCGGCGCCGCCGGCGAGCAGCCCGCCAAGGGCCAGCGTCGCCGCGGCGGCGAGAGTCAGCAGTGCCTTTCCGGTATGCCGGAATCGTGGTCTGACAGTCATCGTCGAACCTGCCTTTTTCATCCGAGGGTCCATTGCTGGTTGGACTGGCCGTTGCACGTCCACAGGTCGGCCAGCGCGCCGTTGGCGGTGCTCGCACCGGTCACGTCGAGGCACAGCCCCGACTGGACGCCGGTGATGGTGCCGTTGGCGTTGAGATGCCACTGCTGATTGGCCCCGCCGTTGCAGTCCCAGATCTCGACCTTCGTGCCCGCAGTGGTCTGGTTGTTGTAGGCGTCCAGGCACTTCGCGCCGCCGTAGACGGTGAGCTGGTTCGAGGGGGTGTCCGCCCAGGTCTGATTGGACGCGCCGTTGCAGGTCCAGATGTCCGCCTGGGTGCCGTTGGCCTGGGTCCCGTTCGGCACGTCCAGGCACTTGCCCGCGCCAACGGCGTGGATCTCACCGGACGGGCTGGTGGTTGTGCTGCCGCCCGCGACCCGGAACATGACGGTGCCGTGCGCCGGGACGGAGGCGCTGATGGTCCCCGTGGTGGTCGCGGTGGCCCCGGTCCACAGGTTGGCCAGGGTGTAGCCGGAGGACCCGGACTTGCCGATCGCCGCCGCCGTGGTGGAGATGGTGGCGGCGGATCCGGTCTCGTTGAACAGGGCAACGGCCACGTCGCCGTTGGCGAGCGGCTTGGCCAGCACGTCGTGGCCGCCGGAGGAGGATACCTCGGTGCCCTGCTTGCCAAGCGAATCCTGGTCGACCGCGATCACGGCCCGGTTGGTCAAGATGGACAAGGTGGCCGGACTAGCGCTGGTCAGGTTGCTGCCCTCGATCAGCGGGGCGGCCATCTCCGCCCACAGGCTGAACTCCGACTGATCCTCGGTGGCGCTCATCCCGTTGCCGATCTCGAGCATGTCCGGGTCGTTCCACGCCCTCGGCCCGGCGAAGGAGGCCAGCCCCACGTTGACGTGGAAGTTGCTGAGCATGCTCCCGAAGTTCGGCTGGATGTCGGTGGTGGTGCGCCACAGGTTGGCTACCGGGCCCGCCCAGGTCCAGGGCTGGACGCTGGAATCCCACCCGTTGCACATGCTGAACAAGATCGGGCGGCCGGCGGCGGCCAGCGCGTCGCGCATCCGGGCGTACAGGGTCTGGGCGACCTGCTGGTGCGACTGGCCGGGGAAGCTGCTGAACGGGATGTTGCACCAGTCTTCCTTGAGATAGTCGACCCCCCAGGAGGCGAACAGGCTGGCGTCCTGCTGTTCATGCCCGTAGCTGCCAGGGAAACCGGCGCAGGTCGCCGTGCCCGCGTCCTCGTAGATGCCGAGCTTCAGGCCGAGTGAGTGCACGTAACTGGCGACCGCCGCGATGCCGTCGGGGAACTTAGCCGGATTCGCGACCAGGCTGCCGCCGGCCGCCCGGCTGGAGGACATCCAGCAGTCGTCGATGTTGACGTACTGGTACCCGGCCGCCTGCATGCCATCGTTGTGCATGGCCAGCGCGGTCTGCTCGACCAGCTGCTCGCTGACGTTACAACCGTAGGCGTTCCAGTCGTTCCAGCCCATCGGCGGGGTCGGCGCCAGCCCGTTGCCGAGCGCGAGCGCTGGCGGCGCCAGGGCCAGCGCGGCTACCGGCGCCGTGGGCAGGGCGAGCGCCAGAGCCGCCCACAGCGCGGCCGAGCGGGTGACCCGGCCGGCGGCGGAATGCCGCCAGGGCCGGAGCTTGAGTCTCCAGATCATCGGCTCACCACCTCCTCGCATGCAGGGAAGCTAGGAACAGGGACGTTGTCAGCGCTCACAATTTCCTCGCCTAACGAGATCGGGGCGTGCGGTGACGTAAGAATGAGCGTTAACAATTGGGTCGTCAACCTCTGGGCGGTCCTCGCGCCGGCTGGCCTGGCCGGCCGGCTGCTGCCTTCCCAGGTGAGACCGGGTGACGCCCCAGGTCAGGAGCCAGCGAAAGTTTCATAAGCCGACTGAGCCCCGCGTCCGGCGGGGGGCGGCACTGTGGTGCCTGGCGGTCCGAGTGAACATGTGAGGCACGACAACGATGTCGTTAGCGCTAACAACTGAGGGCCGGCGGCATCCGGGACGCGTCGTGCGGCGCATTCGCGCGCGAATGCCGGCAAGATAGTGCTATGCCGCCGTCCGCTCCCCGAATGCAGCCACCGACGGCGCCGCAGGCAGTGCGACCGCCGGCGCCGCAGCAGCAGGTGCCGCAGCGGGACGTCGCGATCCTGGACGGCGTGCTCGAACGGGTTACGTTCAGCAACCCGGAGACCGGTTACACGATCGCCCGCATCGCCCCGGATCGGGGCACTGGCCGCGGCCCGGTCAGCGCCAGCACGGAGCTGATCACCGCAGTCGGCCCGCTGCTCGGCGCGCAGATCGGCGAGTCACTGCGGCTACGCGGCCGCTGGACCTCGCACATGAAGTACGGCCGCCAGTTCGACGTCCACTCCTATGCCACCGTGCTCCCGGCGACAGAGCAAGGCATCAGAAGGTACCTCGGATCCGGCCTGATCAAAGGCATCGGCCCCGTCATGGCCGAGCGGATGGTCGGCCACTTCGGCGTCGACATCATGCGCATCATCGACGACGAGCCCGACCGCCTCATCGAGGTCCCTGGCCTCGGCCCGAAGCGCAGCACGCGCATCAAGGACGCCTGGGCCGAGCAGAAGGCGATCAAGCAGGTCATGATCTTCTTGCAGGGCGTCGGCGTCTCCACGTCCCTCGCGGTGAAGATCTACAAGAAGTACGGTGACGAATCGGAGCAGACCGTCCAGCAGCAACCGTACAAACTCGCCTCCGACGTGTGGGGCATCGGCTTCAAGACCGCCGACACGATCGCCGCTTCCGTCGGCATCGCCCGGGACAGCCCCGAGCGCATCAAGGCCGGCCTCGCCTACACGCTGTCGGAGGCTGCTGACGACGGCCACTGCTATCTCCCCGAGTCCCGGCTCGTCACCGACGCCGCCAAGATCCTCGAGGTCCCCGCAGACCTGATCGCCCCGCGCGTCGCCGACCTCGCGGCCGAAGAGGGCGCGGTCATCGAAATACTGCCGGTCCCGGGCGCCGCGGCCGCCGAGCCGCTGCGGGCCGTCTACCTCCCGCCCTTTTTCCACGCTGAACGGTCCCTCGCGACTGCCCTCCGCAACCTGCTGGCTACCGGCAAAGACCGGCTGCCCGCCTTCCAGTCCGTGGAGTGGGACAAGGCCCTCGGCTGGCTCAAGGCGCGCACCGGCGCCGACCTCGCCCCCGAGCAGGCTGACGCAGTCAAGCTGGCCCTCACCGAGAAGGTCGCGGTGCTGACCGGCGGGCCGGGGTGCGGGAAGAGCTTCACGGTGCGCTCGGTGGTGGAACTGGCGCGGGCGCGGAAGGCGAAGGTGGTGCTCGCCGCCCCGACCGGCCGCGCCGCAAAGCGGCTGGCCGAACTGACCGGTCACGAGGCCGCGACCATCCATCGCCTGCTGAAGCTCCAGCCTGGCGGTGACCCGGAATTCGACGCGAGTAACCCGCTGGACGCCGACCTGGTCGTGATCGACGAGACGTCGATGGTCGACGTGATCCTGGCGAACAAGCTGGTCAAGGCAGTGGCGCCGGGGGCCCACCTGCTACTGGTCGGGGACGTGGACCAGTTGCCCTCGGTGGGCGCCGGCGAAGTGCTGCGAGACATGATCCGGGCGGAGACACTACCCGTCGTCAGGCTGACCAAGATCTTCAGGCAAGCACAGCAGTCAGGGATCGTGATCAACGCGCACCGGGTAAACGCCGGGCGCCCGCCGTACCCGCCAGCCCCCGCACCGCCCGGCGCGCAAGCCAGGGCATTTCCTGACTTCTACTGGTTCAACTCCGACGAGACCGAGGCGACCGCGGAACTGGTGGCCGACATCGTGGCGCGCCGGATACCGGCCAAGTTCGGGCTCGACGCGCGGCGGGACGTGCAGGTGCTGTGCCCGATGCACCGCGGGCCGGCCGGCGCGGGCAGCCTGAACCTGCTGCTCCAGGAGGCGCTGACCCCGTACCGGGAGGGGGCCCCCGAACGGCGGTACGGCGGGCGCGTGTTCCGGGTCGGCGACAAGGTCACCCAGCTGCGGAACAACTACGACAAAGGCGCGGCCGGCGTCTTCAACGGCACGACCGGGGTGGTGACCGGCATGTCGCTTGAGGACCACTCGCTCACGGTCTTGACCGACGAGGACGAGGAGCTCGCCTACGACTTCGACGAACTGGACGAGCTGGCCCACGCGTACGCGGTCACGATCCACCGGTCGCAGGGGTCTGAGTACCCGGCCGTCGTGATCCCGCTGACGACCAGCGCGTGGATGATGCTGCAGCGGAACCTGCTCTACACCGGAATCACGCGCGCGAAGAAGCTCGTCGTCCTCGCGGGATCACGCCGCGCGCTCGCCGCGGCGGTACGCACGGCGGGCGCCGGCCGCCGCCACACGGCGCTGGCGCACCGCCTGCAGACCGGCCGAGGGCTGCCGCTATAGCCGGCCGTCGCCTGGGCCAACTCGGCGCGGTCGCATCCTTGCTCCGGGTCGGCTACTCGCACCACCCGGCGCCTGGGAGCCCTCCGCACTCATCGCAGCGCCGGCTGGAAGACATAATGCTGAGTCGGCGTCGCCGGGCCGCGGCAGCTGCGCCGCCGGATGCGCAAGCAGGGTCAGCCTGTCGGTCGCGTTCCGGCTGCGGCTGCGGGAGGCCGCGTGCGCGGGCCAGTAGGCGGCGGCGAGCAGGACGAGCAGCGGGCCGGTATTGGGGTCGGTGGCCGAGCCGGTGAAGAGGGCGCCGAAGTCCTCGCCGATGACCCAGCTGGCCGTGGCCGCGATGGCCGCCATGATCACCGCGACGCGCGCGTACGGCACGGGCAGGAAGATTCCGATGGCGACGAGGTCGAACACGAGCGCGAGCAGCGCTGACGCCTGCTGGCCGGGCGAGGGCATGCTCGCGCTCTGGAGGGTAAGGAACGCCATGCTGCCCCACAGGGTCAGCCACAGCAGGCGCGCGGGCAGGCGGCCGAACGGCCTGCCCGCGACAAATGACGCCGGCGCGTCCCGGCCGCCTGGCCAGAGCAGCACCGCGAGCAGCGCGTAGATGATCACCGCGCCCGGCGCGCCGTCGTTCCACGGGCTGGCGCTCCCGGTCAGCACGCCGCCTAGGCCCTCGCCGAGCCACCAGACCGCGATGGACCAGGCTACCGAGGCGGCGAGCGCGAACTTGACGGCCGGGCGCCAGGCTATTCCCAGCGCGATGATCAGCTGGATGGTCGCGAAGGCGGCGTTCGTGACCGCCGGGTACTGCTCGACGATGCCCGCCGACCAGGTGATCGGATCGGAGATGAGACGCGGGTTGCCCTGGGCTGACATGGCGAGCGACTGGCCGAATGCCCGGGTGAACATGAACGGCTGGTACTGGAGGGCGGCGTCGAGCAGCCAGGCGGCGGCCAGGGCGAGCCGCAGCCGCCCTCCATGGTCGGGCGTCATCAGGATACGGCGGCGTCAACCGGCTCTGGCGCGCCCAGGCCGGCGCCCGGGCCCGCCGGGTCGTGGCTGCCCTGGATGTCGTGCCGTTCACGCCACAGGTGGTACAGGGCTATGCCGAAGATGATCGAGCCGATGACGTTGGCGATGAAATGCCACCAGATCCGGTAGGTCGTCAGGCCCGGGCCGGGCGTGAGCTGGCCGAACCACGTGGACAGGCCGATCGCCTGCGAAGCGCCGAACCACACCGACAGGGTGAGCGACAGGTGCTCCAGGCCGTGGATGCCTTGCATCCAGACGCCCATCTTTCCCCAGAAGCGGGTCCGGGTGCGCCGTGCGTGCCGGGTGATGACCATTATCGCGGCAAGGCCCGCCAGGAAGATGAAGTTACCGGTCAGGTGCAGGATCTCCATGCCCAGGGTCGGCTTGAAGGTGTCCACCTGGCCGAACCCGCGGGCCAGGCCGGTACCCCACGGTGTCATCCACGCCGGGGAGTTCGGATGCTGCAGCCAGTAGCCGGCCTGGGCGACATGCTCGGTGAGGTGGCCGATCTGGCCGATGACGCCGATGACGATCACGGTAAGGCTGACGCGGTACACCCAGGGCCGCGCGGTTCCCCGGTTGGCGTACCACAACCCTCCCACCGCCGTCCACATCGCGATGGCCCACAGCAAGAGCAGAATCGCGCCGGCGGTATCCCAGCCAGACGCGGCCTGCGCCATGCCGGCCATACCCGGCATGCTGATAGTGCTATGCGCTCCAGGCATACGTATCCTCCTGTGCAAATGAATGGGAATTTCCTGTGCAGATCTCGGCTAGTCCACACGGCGGAAAGCGGATATATACCGCCTGCCCCGTGATAACCGGGTCCAGCGTGAAACGCATCTTCCCGATTGCTCTTTACCGGGCGCGCGGGCCGCGTCCAACTGCCCTAGCCGGCCAATGCGGCGTATCCAGCGTTCACGATCGCTTCCGCCGCCACCGCGTACCCGCTCGGGTCGTCGGGAAGCGGCGTCGCGAGGCCGTCTACGTAACGGTTGAACATGCAGAACGCGGCGGCGAGGAGGACCACGTCGTGGATCTCCTGGTCGCTGGCGCCGGCTTCGCGGGCCGCCTCGACGTCGCGGGCGCTCACGTTCTTCCCGCCCCGCTGCACGGCGGCCGCGATCCGGAGCAGGGCGCCTAGCTTCGCCGAGACCGGGGCGGCGTGGGGATCGGCGCGTACCTGATCGACCAGCGTCATCCCCTCAGGCAGCTGGGCGGCGGCGAACGCCGCGTGCGAGTCGCTGCAGAAGCGGCAATCGTTGAGCTCGGACACGTACGAGGCGATCAGTTCCCGTTCCCCAGGGGTCAGCGAGCTGGGACCGCGAAGCAGCGTTTCAGCGAGTCCGCACAGCGGCTTAGCCGTTTCCGGCCGGTAAATCAGCAACGACACGATACCGGGCGCATCGTTACCTAGGCTTATATGAGGCATGATCTCGCTTCTCCCTAGCTCCGGCCGCTCCTGCGGCCCGGCTCACGATCAAACCGGGCCATATCAGTGTTATATAACGACGATATGCAAAGTGAAGCATCCCTGTGGGAGCATGTCAATATGAGTCCACGACCGGCACACCCGGAACTTTCCGCGACGCTCATCGAGGCGGCCGCCCGGCTGCTCGCCGAGGAGGGACCGGGCGCCTTGTCCACCCGGCGCCTCGCGGCCGAGGCCGGCACGTCGACAATGGCCGTGTACACGTACTTCGGCGGAATGGACGACCTGGTCCGCGCGATGGTGCGCGAGGGCTTCACCATGCTGAACGACCGGATGAGCGCGGTAGCCGAAACCGGCGACCCAGCGTCGGACGTGGCGGCCCTCGGCCTGGCTTACCGGCGCAACGCCCTGGAGCACCGGCACCTATACGGCGTGATGTTCGGGGGCTCGAACCTCGCCGGCTTCCGGCTCACCGATGAGGACCGCCAGCACGGCCGCTACACGCTGGAGATCCTCGTCAAGACGGTCGCGCGGTGCATGGCGGCGGGGCGGTTCAGCGCCGGCGACGCGGAACTGGTCGCGCACCAGATGTGGATCGCTGTCCATGGCCTGGTCACCCTGGAACTGGGCGGCTACCTGGTCGAGCCGTACGACGCCGACACTTGCTTCGACGCCCAGATCCGCAGCCTGCTCATCGCCGCGGGAGACGAGATCGCGGCCGCCACGCAGTCAGCCGCGGCATCGCGCACGCGGCCAGATGTCCAGCCGCTTGCCGCCGGACGGCCATAGCGTCCCAACAGCCCCGCGCCGGGGCCGCCCGGGAGGCCCGGGTCTGGACCTCCACGGTGCGGGCAGCGGGTGCGCGGCATGATGGCGCGGCACCCGCTGCCCAGCGCGGGCGCGAGCGGGCATTAGGGAAGGGCCTGCAGGTCCGCCCGGTAGGCGGCGCCGTAGGCGGTCGGAGTGCCCGAGTAGTCAGTGATGAGAACCGGGTTGCAGCCGGCGCTCCAGTCGTTCCAGGTCCAGGCCAGGTAGCCGGTGCTTTCTGAATTCAGCCAGCTCGTCAGTGGATTGACGTAGGTGCCGGCGCAGTCGTTCTCGCCGATCTCGCCCGTGATCACCGGGACCTTCGCGATTACCGGAGCGATCTGGCTGGTCCAGCAGGCCTGGGTCGAGCAGCCGTTGAAGTTGTAGGAGTGCCACGAGGCCACGATGTCGTGGTCAGGGTCGACCGGTTCGTAGGCCAGCCACTGGGTCAGGTCGTTGGTCCAGGTCAGGCCGCCGGTCATGATGACGTTGGCGGCCCCGGTGGAGCGGACCGCGTTGACCAGGGCCTGCATCCCGGCCACCGGGTAGGAGATGCCGGGTGAGCAGGCTGAGCCTCCGTTCAGCAGGCACTGCCAGGCCGCGGTCGTCGACCCGCCCAGCGCCTGGTCCGGGTACGGCTCGTTGAACAGGTCGAAGATGACGGCGTTGTTGCCCTTGAAGGTGGTGGCGACCGAAGTCCAGAACGGCACCGACTGCGCCGAGTCAGGCATCGGCTTCTGGCAGGTGGCATTGACGTCCGAGCAGCCCGCTCCCGTGCCGGCGTACGTCCCGTCGGTCCAGTGCAGGTCGAGGATGGCCACGATGCCGTTGGAGTTCAGCAGGCCGACGTAGTTCTTGATCGCGTTGATGTAGTTCGCGCCGCTGTCCGCCGGGGGCACGTAGGACTCGGCGTTCCAGCACGCCTCGTTCAGCGGGACGCGCACCGCGTTGACGTGAGTCCAGCCTTTCATCGCGGTGACCGAGGCCTGGTCGGCCGGGCCGTTGACGATGCCGGCGTTCTGAACGCACGCGAACTCGGTGCCGGACTTGTTCATGCCGTGCAGCACGACCTGGTTACCGCCGCTGTCCACCAGTTTGCTGCCGGACACGTGAAGCTGCGGGGCGGTGCCACCGCCCCCCGTTTCCGCCACGGTGACGGTGGCCGCGGTATAGCCGGCCGTACTCGCG
>JAICUO010000140.1 GCA_025935815.1 Streptosporangiaceae bacterium | reverse complement strand
GTCGACATCCAGATGCCGGTCGTCGACGGCATCGAGGCCACCCGGCAGATCGTCACCGACGAGCGGCTGGCCGGGGTCCGCGTGGTGATCTTGACGAACTTCGGGCTGGATGAGTACATCTTCCGGGCGCTGCGGGCGGGCGCCAGCGGGTTCCTGCTGAAGGACACCCAGCCCGCCGAGTTGCTCCAGGCGCTGCGGATGGTGACGCGCGGCGACTCCCTGCTCTCGCCCGCCGTCACCCGCCGGCTGATCAGCGAGTTCGTCGCCCGGCCGCCGGACGCGATCGCCGCGGCGGGCATGGAGACGCTCACCAACCGGGAGCGCGAGGTCATGGCGATGGTCGCCCACGGGCTGAGCAACGACGAGATCGCCGCCGCCATGGTGCTCAGTCCCACGACCGCTAAGACCCACGTCAGCCGCGCGATGGTCAAGCTCGGCGCGCGCGATCGCGCGCAGCTGGTCGTCTTCGCCTACCAGGCCGGGCTGGTCAGCCCGCGCGAGGCGGCGGTGCCCAAGAATGGGGCGCGGGGCTAGGCCCGCGGCTGGCCCCTAACGGCGGTCGACGGCCAGGCTGATCGCGACGGCGATGATGATCAAGAGCCCGCGGACGATGTCCTGCCAGTAGGGAGTGACGGCGAGCAGGTTGAAGCCGTTGGTGATCATGCCCAGCATCAGCACGCCGAGGACCGTCCGCCAGACCGAGCCGACGCCGCCGAAGATGCTGCTGCCGCCGAGCGCCACGCCGGCGATCGCGAGCAGCGCCAGCTGGCCGGCCAGGCCGGCGGTGAGGCTCGACCCCGACCCGGTCGTCGAGGCGTCGATCAGGCCGGCCAGGCCGCAGGCGCCCCCGGTGACCACGAACGTGATGATCACGGTCCGGTCGACCTTCAGGCCCGACAGCCGCGCCGCGTTGCGGTTGTCGCCGACGCCGTACAGGTGGCGGCCGAAAACGGTGTAGGACAGCACGAGCTGCAAGATGATCGCGACGACGGCGAAGATGATGACGGGGTACTGGACGCCGACGACCCGGGTCTGGCCAATGAACGTGAACACGCTGCCTTGCGGCGTGATCAGCAGGCCCCCATGGGTCACCCCGGCGGCGATGCCGCCGAACGACAAGGCGGTCGCCAGCGTGGCCAGGAACGCGTTCACGTGCAGCTTGGTCACCAGCAGCCCGTTGATGAGGCCCATCACGGAGCCGGCGGCGAGCGCGACCGGGAACGCCCACCACACCCCCCAGTGGACCGCGACGTAGGCGGCCAGCACCTCGCTCAGCACGAAGATCGCCCCGAGCGAGAGGTCGAAGTTGCCGGCGATGATCGTCAGGGTGACCGCGCAGCCGGCGATGCCGACGGTCGCGTTCTGGTTGACGAGGTTGAGCAGGTTCTGCCCGGTGGCGAAGGCCGGCGACGCGACCGAGAAGTAGATGAACAGCGCGATGGCGAAGACGACGATGCCGTAGTCGCGCACGTGCTGTGCCCTGATCCGCCGCTGCGAGAGCCTGCGGGCAACGACGGCCGCATTGGCCTCGTCGGCGCTGACGGGTTCCCCGGCGACGGCCGGACCCCCGGTCACCGGGTCGGATGACTGCGAGGTCATGCCGTCGCTCCTCCTCCGAGGCCGAACGCGGCCTCCATCACGGCCTCCAGCGGCGGGTCGGCGCTGAACTCGCGAATGATCGAGCCGCGGCGCATGACGAGCACGCGATGGGCGAGCCCCAGCACCTCCTCGATCTCCGATGAGATCATCAGCACGGCGGTACCCTCCGCGGCCAGCTTGTTGATCAGGCGGTGGATCGCCGCCCGGGCCGATACGTCGACGCCGCGCGTCGGCTCGTCCAGGATCAGCAGCCGCGGGTTGCGGAACAGCCAGCGGGCGAACAGTACCTTCTGCTGGTTGCCGCCCGACAGGTTGGCCGCCTTCGCCGACGAGACCGGCGGCTCGACCGACAGCATCTTCAGCAGCGAGCTCGTCTTCGCGCGCTCCACCGACAGGCGCAGTATCCCCATCCGCGAGGCGACGGTGCGCAAGTCCGCGAACGTCGTGTTCGCCGCCAGGGACAGCTCTAGGAACAGGCCGTCGTCCTTGCGGCTCTCGGGCAAGAACGCCATCCCGGCCGCGATCGCGTCCGCCGACGACCGGATCCGCCGCGTGCTGCCGTCCACGGCGATCGTGCCGCTGTCGATCGGGTCAGCGCCGGCGATGGCGCGGGCGAGCTCGCTGCGGCCGCTGCCCACCAGCCCGGCTAGCCCGACGATCTCGCCCGCCCGGATCTGCAGCGAGATGTCCGCGAGCACGCCCTTGCGGTTCAGGCCGGACACGCCCAGGACCACTGGTGCCGTCGAGCGCTGCGGCTTTTCGAAGTGCTCGGCCGCCTCGGCGGCCCCGAACATCCCGGCGACCAGGCTCTCCTCGGTCTCCTCGGCTACCGGCGCCGTTCGCACTAGGCGCCCGCTGCGCAGCACCGTCACGGTATCGGCGAGGTCGAGCACCTCATCGAGGAAATGGCTCACGTAGATGATCGTCCGGCCGCTTTCGCGCAGGCTGCGGATCATCCGGTGCAGTGTCGTGGTCTCGACGCTGGTCAGCGATGAGGTCGGCTCGTCCATCACGATGACCCGCGCGTCGCTGGCGACCGCGCGCAAGATCTCGACCTTCTGCTTGTCGGCGGTGCGCAGCCCGCCGACCTTGACGTTCCCGTTGAGCTCGAAGCCCCACTGGGTGAGCAGCTCATCGTATTGCGCGCGCAGCCGGCGCCACTGGACCAGCCCGTAGCGGCGCGGCTCGATGCCGAAGTAGACGTTCTCGATCACGCTCATGTGCGGCAGCGGCGACAGCTCCTGCGCGATGGTCGCGATCCCGTCGATGCGCGCCTCGCGCGGGCTGGTGTAGCGGACCGGGTGCCCGTCGATGAACAGCTGCCCGTCGTCGGGCCGGATCACGCCGCCGATGACCTTCCCGAGCGTCGACTTCCCGGCGCCATTCGCCCCGACCAGCGCGTGCACGGTGCCTCCGGCGACCTCGACGCTGACGTCGTCGAGCGCCTTGGTCCCGGAGTACCGCTTGCCAATCGAGACGAGCCGGATAGGCGAACTCGTCGCTGTGCTCATCCGGCTCGTCCTCGATCCTTCACTGATTGCCCTGCGTACCTAGTGCGCGCCTAGCCCTCGAGCGTCCAGTCCGGCTGGAAGTCCGGGTGCGAGCTCAGGTAGGCCTGGTCGATGATCGCCGGGTGGGTGTCTGGGTTGATGATGTTTACCACGTTCGGCACCGACTTGCCGTTGAGGGCGTCGTTCAGGTACTGGATGCCGAGCACCGACTCCGAGCTCGGGTACAGGCCGAGGGTCGCGTAGATCGTCCCCGCCTTGACCTCGTCGATGATCTCCTTCGCGCCGCCGTACCCGATGATCTGGATGTTCTTGCCGGGCGTGTAGCCGCCGACCAGCTTCAGCGCCGTTATCGCCCCCTGCGCCATCTGGTCACCGAACGTCGCGAACACGTTGATGTCCTTGTGCGAGGTGAAGAACGTCTGCGCGATGCCCTGCGAGGCGGTCTGGTCGTAGTTGCCCGGCGGCATCACGGTGAACGAGTAGTTCGACTTCCCCTTGTAGTAGGCCGTCATCGAGTTGATGCGAACCGTGTCGGTCGGGTAGTTGGCCAGCCCCGGGAGGAAGGCGATGTTGCACTTCGCGGTGCCCACCGCCTTCGTGCAGGCCTTGTTCATCGCGGCCTCCAGGTTCGTTGCCTCATCGCCGATTGACTGGCCGATGGTGGAAAGGCAGGTCGAGGTGGCCTTCAGGGTGTCCTGGTCCTGCAGCGAGCCCCAGGTGTAGTCGGCGCAGGCGACCTTGATGCCGGCGCTGATCGCATTATTGATGATTGGCGTCAGGGCGACGTCATTGAGACCCCAGACCCAGAAAGCCTTGTACTTGCCGGTCGTGATCGCGTCCTGGATCTGGGTGGACTGCGCCTGCGGGTCGTTGTTGCCGTCGAAGGCGTCGAGCTGGATGCCCAGCTTCGCGGCCTCCGTCTTCGCGCCGTTCAGCGACGCGATCCCGTAGGGGCTTGGGTTGTAATAGAAGATCGCCATCCGGGTGCCCGACCCGCCCGCTGCCGCCGAACTTGACGACGAGGCGGGGGCTGAAGCGGCCGACGAGGCGCCGGCCGACGACGACGAGCTGGACGACGAACTGGAACTGCATCCGGCGATCAATGCAGCCATCACGGCTACTGCTACTCCGCCCGCGGCGATGCGGGCGCGCCCAACGTTGGACATGGTCCTTATCGCTCCCCTCGAGAGAAAGGCCCACGAGCCGATCTAATCTTTGCCCGGCTCAACTGAAGCAGAACGTATCGCGGACAGTCGGCATGATCAAGGATCAATTTGATCAAGAAGCACGAGGTGATCGTTGTCGAACTGAACAATTTTGCCGGACTGATCACGGTTTGCAGCGGTGTCGGCACCCATCGAGATTTCTAGCCGTTTCTTCAGAGCTGGCTCATGACGCCTCCCGGTGGCCGAAACCCCGCGGGAAGCCGGCCTGGGCCCTATCACTGCACATGGCCTGATGGTCCATACCACTGCCCGTGCGGCTGGCTGGCGGCCATCACGGCGTGGCGGAAGCCCAGATCAAAAAGGAATTTGCAGAGAACGCCGCTGGATACACCGTCAATCGAATGCTGTAGCGGGACACCTGCGTGGGGCCGGGGCCTGTTAACGCTCACTGCCGACGCCCGGCAATGCGCCCGGGCGCAACTTCCGCCTAGCCCCTATACGGAAACTGAAACAGTCTAGCCCGCAAGTGATTCGCCGCCGTAAAAACTAGAGTGACAACTTCTGTGAAGAACAGGAGCCACTCAGCGGATTGCATAAGTGAAAGTCAATAGCATGTGACTCCAACGAACGGCCGCTAAAACTGTCGGCTCAGCCTACGCTGTGCCGACGCCGGCCCGGTGATTGCCGAGCCGTGGTCGACGCTGGTCCCGCCCGGTGCGGCGGCGGCGCGATAGCGTATCGCTACAATCCTGGCATCGTCTCACATTGGGGAGGCACCGTGGCCACCGTGAGCGTCCGCTACATCGTCCACGACGTGGATGAGGCGATCACCTTCTATACCGGCGCCCTCGGGTTCACCGAGGTGATGCACCCCGCTCCCAGCTTCGCCATGCTCGCCCGCAGCGACCTCCGGCTCGTGCTGTCGGCCCCGGCCGGCGGCCCCGGCGGCGGCCAGGCCCTCGCGGACGGCACGCTCCCGGCCCCCGGCGGCTGGAACCGCTTCGCCCTCGAGGTCGAAGACATCGAGCAGCTGGTCGCGACGCTGCGCCGCGCGGGCGTGCGATTTCGCGGCGACATCGTCAACGGCGTCGGCGGAAGGCAGGTCATCGCCGAGGACCCCTCCGGGAACCCGGTCGAGCTCTTCCAGCCCACCCGCGATGAGGCCCGCCTGTCCAGCGGGGGTCAGCCGGCCCGCGGCTGACGTCTCTCGCCTGCCCGGGCCGGGATAAGCGGCCGGCGCGAGCGCAGCAGGCCTTGTGCCGCGGGCCATTCCATCGGCTTGGCGAACAGGTAGCCCTGTCCGTACTCGCAGCCCATCTCGGTCAGCAGCTCACACTGCTCGCAGGTCTCGATGCCCTCGGCGACGACGGCGATTCCCAGCGTCTTCGCGATCTGGACGATGCCCCTGGCGAGGGCCAGCCTTTGCTGCGAGGCAGCGATGCCATCAACGAAGGCCCGGTCGATCTTCAAGACGTCGATCGGCAGGTCCCGCAGGTAGCTCAGTGAGGAGTAGCCGGTGCCGAAGTCGTCGATCGCCAGCCGGACTCCCAGTCGCTTGAGCTCGGCCAGGTCGGCCCCGATATTCTCCTCCAGCCGCAGCAGCGCGCTTTCCGTGAGCTCGAGAAGCAGGTCCGACGCCGGGAACCCGGTGGTGTCGAGCGCCTCGCGGACGGTCCGCACGAAGCCGCCCGCGCGGAACTGGCGGGCCGACACGTTGACGGCGGCATACGGCTGCCCGCTGTCCCCCCGCACAGAGCGTTCGGCCGCCATCGCGCCGAGCGCGTGTCGCAGCACCCATGCCCCCAGCGGGACGATGAGGCCCGTGTCCTCGGCGATATCGATGAACTGACCCGGCATGAGCAGGCCCCGCTTCGGGTGCGGCCACCGCACGAGGGACTCAAGGCCGGCGGTCAGCCCGGTGTCGAGCGCGACGATCGGCTGGTAGGCGAGGGCCAGGGCTGAGTCGCTGACCGCCTTCTCAAGCGCGGACCGGACCTCAAGCCGCCGTTGCATGCCGATGCTGAGCGCCGGGGTGTAGCGCCGCCACGGTTGCTTTCCCGCCCTCGCCGCGTACAGGGCCAGGTCCGCGTGGCGCATCAGCTCATCGACGCCGTCGCTGTCATTCGAGGTGGCGACGCCAATGGTCGCGGTCATGACCATCGGGCCCTGTGACACGGTGAAGGGCTGGCTAAACGCGCCCACGACGCGGTCGGCGATGTTGTCCGCCTCGGCGGGGTCGGCGAGGTTCTCGATGAGCAGCGCGAACTCGTCCCCGCCAAGCCGCGCGGCGGTATCGAACTCTCTGGTGCCGCTAGCCATGCGGCGTCCGAACGCGGCCAGGAGCTCGTCGCCGACCACGTGCCCGAGCGTGTCGTTGACCTCCTTGAATTCGTTGAGGTCCATGAACAAGACCGCGGCGACCGTCCCGGTCAGGCGCGCGAGGGACAGCGCCTGCCCGGCGCGGTCCGCGAACAGGGCGCGGTTGGGCAGCCCGGTCAGTGAGTCGTGGAAGGCGCGGTAGCGCAGCTCGTCCTGCAGGTGCCGCTGCTCGGTGACATCGCGAAGGGTCAGTACCCGGCCTTCCACGCCCGGCCGGTTTCGCAGGTCGCTGAGCTTGACTCGCACCTGGACCGTTCGCCCGTCATGGCGCTCGATCCGCCACAGTTCGCTGAACTCACCGCCCCGGGAGGCCACCTCGTCCCGTCCGTCCGGATTCTCCTCACGGTTCCCGCCAGCCGAAAGCCGCCGCACGTGAGAGCCGACGATGGCGATGTCGCCGAAGATGTTGCTGGCCGATGGCGTCGCGTAGCGAACGACGCTGTCGTCGTCGAGGATCAAGATGGCGTCCGAGGCATCCTGCACCAGCTCCCGGAACACCTCCTGGCTTTCCCGCTTAACCAGCTCACGGGTGAGCAGGACCCGCTCCATGGCCAGCCCGGTCTCGCTGGCGAGGATTTCCATCGAAGCCCAGCGGGCCTCCACGGTCCGCCGCTTGCCGAACAGCGCGAGGACGCCGGCCAGCGGGTCGCCGGACGGGGGATTGCCGATGATGACCGGGCAGAGCAGGATCCCGTCGCCTCCCGCTCCGAGGTCGCCCAGCCCGGCGGATTCGAGGTCTGCGGACGGGACGTAGACCGGCTTCTGGCGATCGGCTGCCGGGCGGTCGGCCAGCAGCGGCAGCACCGACGGCAGCCAGTCCCGCGCCGTCTGCGCGAAGCGGGCCGGCCGCTGTCCGGAGCTGGCACTGGCCTGGATGCGCAGGTCGCCGTGAACGCGCGTGGCGAAGACGGTGGCCCGTCCGGGACGAGGCCCGTGAACGGTGTCCGAGACGGTTCGCACCGCGGCGGCGATCTCCGCCACGGAGGAGGCCGACGCGAGGGCCGGGCCCGCCGCGCGCAGCGCCCGCTCCCACGCCAGGCTGCGCACTTGCGCGATGTTGATCGCCCACAGCCGCGCCTGCGCGAGCAGCCACAACAGCACTGCCGAGATGGCGATGCCGACCTGGCGCGGATCCTCGCGCCCGTTGACGATGAGCAGTATCGGGGCGACGAACGTCGCCACGGTCAAGACGACCAGGCGGGCCCGCGAGGTCTCGTACCGGAGGTGCCCGCCCGGCTGGGTTGCCTCGCGCATCGCCGGGTGGACCGCGGCCGCCCCATAGAGCGCGAAGCAGGCCATCCAGCCGAGGAAGACGAGCCGCCAGGGCACCGGATGCGTTCTGAGCAGGCCGAACACCACACTGCCGACCAGCCCGAAGGCGGTGCCGCAGGCCAGCAAGCGGACCGGCCAGTCCCGCGCGATGCCGGGGGCGAGCAGGCGCGCCAGGGCCAGCAAGACGATGATCTGACCGACGGAATCGGTAATGGACATCGTCTTCTGATTCGCCGAGAAGCCCGGATCCAGCACGGCGGGCAGGATCCGGAAGAGCCATACCAGCATGACCAGCCCCGCGGTGACCGTCACCGCGTTAATGAGGCCTTGCCGGTCCCCGCCCGGGCTACGTGACCGGCTGAACAGGGCGAGCCCCGCCGCCAGCAGCGGGTAGATCATGAAACCGGTGAAATCGTCGAGGTCGAGGGACGGGGGTTCCGCCTGGTCAGCCAGGCCCAGCAACAAGATGATCCCCGAGCCCGCGAAGCACAAGGCGGCCGCCGCCACCAGCAGCCACGGCACCACCGCCGATGGCCGGGCCGCCACCACCCGGGCCACGATGGCCACCAGCACGCTCAGCCCCAGCGCGCACACCGCCGCGCCATCCACTCCCGGCCACGCCAAGAACGCCACGATGAGCACTGCCATACCTGCGACGTAGCCGTACAAGAGTTTCATGTCGCAGCCTCCGAGCGCCCCCTTTAACGACTAGTTACCACAAGTAATTAACTAATCATATCCTGCTATCATGCCACGTCCTGGCCATAAGGCAACCCCCGACGCCTACCAATACTGCCTAACCATTCGTCACAATGGCCTCATGAACATCAGCTTTAACTTAAATGCGCCGGGGACCCATCGTGCTCAGGGCGAGTTGCCGGACCAGGGCGGCGGTCGCCGGACAATCCAGCGGCGGCCGGCGGCGCGGGTCACCTGCGGCGGCCGGAACAAGCGCGATATAGTTTTCACAGTTATAATTGTATAAACCATTCCGTTGGGAGGAACCCCCATGGCTGACTGTGAGCTGGACGTCCGGGCGCTGCGCAAGCCCGACCGGCACCCCGCCGTCTTCCGTGAGTACGGCGCCCTCGCCGTCGGCGGGACGCTGGTGCTGGTCAGCGACCACGACCCGTGGCGCCTGCGCGAGGAGTTCGAGGTCGAGCACTCCGGGAGCTTCGCCTGGGAATACCTCGCCACCGATCAGGGCGCCTGGCGCGTCCAGGTCACCAAGCTCGCCTCGACGCCGCTCCCGCGCGTCCTCGCCGACACCAATGCCGTGAGCGCGAACGCGATCGACGTGCTCGGCGCGGTCTGGAAACTGCAGGCCCGCGAGCGCGACCTGGACTCCAACATCATCGCCCTCACGGCCGGCGCCGGCATCGGCGCGCACGCGGGCCCCGACGTCGACGTGCTGATCCACGTGCTGGCCGGCTCCGGGCAGCTCACCACCGAGTTGCATGCCCTCCAGCTTCGCCCCGGGGCGCTCATCTGGCTGCCCCGCCGGTCCCGGCGGCAGTTCACCGCCGGCCCCGACGGGCTGCGATACCTCACCGTCCACCAGCGCCGCAAGGCCCTCACCCTGACCACCGCCCCTGAAACCACCGCCTCGGCCGCCCGTGGCGACTGACGACATCCGGGTCCGCTCCGCGAGACGCCCTAGCCCGCTCGCCCGCCCCGGCTACCCGCCGCCGTCCCCGGCACTGGGCTGGTCGCTCGTGGCCAGCCAGGCGACGCACAGGGGCCGCCCCGGCGTGCCCCGGTCTCCGTCCTTGGCGCGCAGGATGCCCAGCACCCCGGCGCGGCTACGGCCAAGCGGGGAACTGCCCTCGGGCGCGAGGATCTGGTCGGCGTCCACGGAGGTTATTTATATGAGTAATAATCGTAGAAACCTGGCTTGCCCGCGCTGGTGCGAGCAGGCGCAGCCCTCAGGCCCGGAAGGCGAACACGATGGACAGTGAGCACCCCGCCTGGAGCGAGCCTGCCGGGGACCCGGAGGCCTTCGCCGAAGGCGGTGACCCGGTCTGCTGGGCGCACCTGGTCTGCCCGGAGTGCGGGGCCATCGTCAGCGAAGGACATCGCGCAGGTTGCGAAATGGCCGCGCTGGCCGACGATCATGACCACTGACCAGGCCTGTCTACCTGCGAACATGCACTTCCGCGGCCCGAGCGCGGCGTCCTGCGCGGTGTAAGGGTTCCCGTACAGGGAAGACGGAGGACTACCCGCATCAAAGGAGGCAGGGGCATGGGTTTCATGGACAAGCTTCGCAATCGGTTCAAGATGGGCAAGGGCCGGGCCAAGGAGACGACGGGCCGAGCGGTCGGCAACCCCACCTTGGAGACCAAGGGCCAGGCCGAGCGCGCCGGCGGCGCCGCGCGACAGGTCGGCGAGCAGGCCAAGGACGCCGGCAAGAACGTGCGCGACGCGTTCAAGAAGTAAGCCGCGCTCGCCCCGCCCGCGCGCCAGCCGGCTAGCGCGGGCGGGGCAACGGGGCACGGGCCTGGCCAAAGCTACGTCGTCACCGCCGTGCTGGCCGTGCAGCGCCTCGGCGTGCCGCTGGCCGGGCGGGTGGCGCCCGCCGCGCTGATCAGCGCGGCCCTCGGGTTTGGCATGCAGCGATTCATCCAGGACATCGGGGGCGGGTTCTTCATCACCGGCGAGCGGCAGTACGGCTTTGGTGACGTCGTCCCCCCAAGGGCCAGATCGTCCAGGTCACCAAGGTCGGCCGGGAGATCCGCGCGACCCCCTGGCCTACTTCCGATCCCCTCCCACTAAGCGGAACTAACCGACCACACGCCCGCTGGGTGTTTAAATCTGAAAGCCCGGGTAGCTCCAGCCATCATTCAGATGGAGGAAACAGCGTCATGAACCAGGTCAATGGCGCGGGCAAGACAGCCACCCAGGAGCGGTCCACCGGGGAACTGGTCAAGCTGCTCACTGAGCAGGTCTCTGTGCTCGTGCGCGACGAGCTTAAGCTGGCTCAGCTCGAAATGACCCACAAGGGCAAGGAAGCCGGGTCGGGCATCGGGATGATGGGCGGCGGCGGGCTGATCGCCCTGTACGGGGTCGCCTGCCTGATCGCCTGCGCGGTCATCGCCATCAGCCACGCGATCGCCGCCTGGCTGGCGGCCCTCATCGTCGGCGTGGCCCTGCTGGTCATCGCGGCCATCGTCGCCGCGGTCGGCCGCAGCCGGATGCGCCGGGCATCGCCGGCGATGCCCACCGAAGCAGTCGACAGCATCAAGACCGACGTCGAGCAGATCAAGGAAAGGGCGCGACGGTAATGGCCAGTGCCCCAGATGCCCGCCAGCTGAAGGCGGAAATCGAACAAGCCCGGGAACGGCTCGGCGCGACGGTGGAGCAACTGGCCGCCAAGGCGGACGTGAAGAGCCGGGCGCGAGCCAAGGCGACCGACGTCGCCGGGCGAGCCAGCGAGTACTGGCTGCCGCTGTCCCTGGGCGCCGCCGGCGCTGTGATGCTGGTCACCGCCTACCTGGCCTGGCACTCGAGCAAGCGCTGAGCAAGGCGTTGGCGGTACCGTCGGGCTATGATGACCCAGACGGAAAAGGCCGCGCGGTTCCTCGAGCTGCACCGGCCCGGAAGCCCGCTGCTGATGCCGAACGCATGGGACCAGGGAACGGCGAAGATACTCGCTCACCTGGGTTTCCAGGCCCTTGCCACCACGAGTTCCGGGTTCGCCGCGACCCTGGGCCGCCTCGACGGCGCGGTGAGCCGGGACGAGGCCCTGGCGCATTCCGCCGCCATCGTGGCCGCCACCGACGTTCCGGTCTCCGCCGACCTGGAGAACTGCTTCGCCGATGATCCCGGCGGTGTCGCCCAGACGGTTGCCCTCGCCGTGCGGACGGGGCTGGCGGGCTGTTCGATCGAGGACTTCACCGGGGAGAAGGGCCAGCCCATCTATGACGCCGGGCTGGCCGCCGAGCGGGTCGCCGCCGCGGCCGAGGCCGCCCATTCCGGAGCCGTGCACCTGGTCCTCACCGCCCGGGCCGAGAACTACCTGCACGGGCGTCCGGACCTGGCCGACACCATCGCCCGGTTGCAGGCGTACCAGGCGGCGGGCGCCGACGTGCTGTATGCCCCCGGCCTCAGCAGCCTGGCCGATATCCGGCAGGTGGTCACGTCGCTGGACCGCCCGGTGAACGTGATCGCCAGGGCCGGCGCCCCGTCGGTCAGCGAGCTCGCCGAGGCCGGCGTGAGCCGGGTCTCGGTCGGCGGCGCCTTCGCCTACGCCGCCCTCGGCGCGCTCGTCGACGCCGCGACCGAGCTCCGCGACCACGGTACCTACGGCTACCTGCGCGTCACCGCGACCGGCCGGAAAGCCGTCACCGACGCCATGTCGAGCTGATCGCGCGGATGCGGTCCCGGCAGCCCCCGCAGCCGCGTGCTCACCCGTACAGGCCTGGCCGGCGATCGGCCAGATAGGTTCCCTTCGCGCGGCCGGGCAGCCACGTCAGCGGCGCGGGCGGGCATTGCAGGCGGCAACGCGGGTCATGCTCATGCCGTGCTCCCCGCTCAGTCTCCCAGGTCGAGCGGCGCCTGCATGAAATGCGTGTACAGGCGGTGGTTGTACCGGTAGTGCCCGGGCAGCGCCCCCCTGAACGCGCCGAGGAACGTTCTGCAGTTCCGCGAAGCCGATCTCCGCCAGGGCCTCATCCCAGGCGCGCGCCACTTCAAACGGGTGGGCCAGCCAGTCGTCGTAGGCGAAGGGAAAGTCAGGGCCGAACACGGTGACCGGCTCCGGCCGCCGCCCCTCGGGCACTGGATGGGTCATGCTCATGCGAGCTCCAGGACCGCCTGGGCGGCGTTGTGCCCGCCAAGACCGGAGACCGCGCCGCCGCGCTGGGCGCCCGAGCCGCACAGCAAGATGCCGTCCCGCCCGGTGGAAACGCCCCAGCGCGCCGCGGGCGTGTCCGCGACGGTGCCGTCGGCCAGCCACGGCCAGCTGAGGTCGCCGTGGAAGATATGGCCGCCCGGCATGGCCAGGTCGGCTTCGATGTCTTGCGGGATCTTCGCCTCAATGCACGGCCGGCCGTCGGCGTCGCGCGCGAGGACCGACTCGACCGGGTCGAGGAGGTGCTCGTTGAGGGAGGCGATCGCGCGCTGGACGGCCAGCTCCTTGCGCTGCGCCCGGGTCGCCGGGTCGTCGAACAGCGTCGCCGGCAGGTGCAGGCCGAAGTAGGTCAGCGTCTGGGTGCCGTCGGGCACCTGGCCCAGGATCGAGGGGTCGGTCAGCGAGTGGCAGTACACCTCACCGGGCATCCGCGACGGGACCTGCCCGGCCGCGGCCTCCGCGTAGGCCCGCTCGAGATCGGGGTAATCCTCGCCGAGGTGCAAGGTCCCCGCGAACGCGACCCGCGGGTCGGCGCCCGACGCTAGCCTCGGGAGCCGGCTCAGCAGGAAGTTGACCTTCAGCTGGGCGCCAACCGGCTTGGCGCCCCGCTCCTCGCCGAGCAGCCCGCTCAGCACCCAGGGGGCGACGTTGGCCAGGACGAGGCGAGCGCGCACCGTCCGGGTCCGGCCGCCGGCGACCACATCGACCTCGGCGTCACCCGGCCCGCCCCGGATCGCGGTGACCTCGCCGCCGGTGACCAGCTCGGCGCCCGCCGTGACCGCGCGGGCCGCCAGCGCGTCAGTGACCGCGCCCATCCCGCCGACGGGCACCCGCCACTCACCGGTGCCGTTGCCGATGAGGTGGTACAGGAAGCAGCGGTTCTGGACGAGCGACGGGTCGTGCATGCGGGCGAACGTGCCGATCAGCGCGTCGGTCGCCACGACGCCGCGCACCGTCTCGTCGCGGAAGCGGCTCTCGATGGCCTCGCCCAGCGGCCGCTCGACCAGTTCGCGCCACAAGGCCGGGTCGGCTTGCTCACGCAGCGCCGACGCACTCGGCAGCGGCTGGGTGAGCGTCGGCGCGATAATTCCCGCCAGTTCGCTGACCTGCGAGTAGAACCGGCGCCAGGCGTCATACTCGGCGTCCCCGCCGGTCAGGTCCGCGAAGCTCGCCCGCGTCGCCGGGCCCTCGGGACGTTCGACGAGCAGCCCCTTCGCCGCCCCGCCGCGCAGCACCGGGGTATACGACGCCACCGAGCGGGACGCCAGCCGCAGGTCCAGGCCGAGGTCGGCGATGATCGCCTCCGGCAGCAGGGACACCAGGTAGGAGTACCTCGACAAGCGGGTCGGCAGCCCTGGGAACGCGGGCGCGGAGACCGCGGCCCCGCCCGCGTGGTCGAGGCGCTCCAAGACCGCCACCGACAATCCCGCCCGGGCGAGGTAGGCGGCGGCGGTCAGGCCGTTATG